>NZ_JAAQQT010000566.1:0-5540 GCF_011742065.1 Aquabacterium sp. A08 | reverse complement strand
GACCCCTTCAGCGGGGTGCAGGTGCTGCAGGTGGAGGACAACGGCCCCGGCATTCCCGCCCACGAGCGCGGGCTGGTGCTGGAACCGTTTTACCGCGCGCTGGGCACCAACGTGGACGGCTCGGGGCTGGGCCTGGCCATCGTGCACGAGATCGTGCAGCAGCACGGCGCCACGCTGGAAATGGAGGACACCCACCCCGGCCGGGCACAGGGGCGCGGCCTGCGGGTGTCGGTGCGTTTTGGCCAGCCGGCCGATCAGGCCGACAGCGGCTTGTAAACGTTGAGCTGCAGCTTCTCGCGCTCGACCACCCGCGCCACCGCCGGCAACGCCGCAAACGCCTGGGCCAGGGCCCAGGTGGCGGGCAGGGTGGTGGGGTCGATGCCGGCAAAGCCGCCCCAGCGCAGGAAGGTCAGCGCGTAGGCATCGAGCACGCCCGGGTTCGCGCCGGTCAGCCAGGGGGTGGTTTTCTTCGCCACCATCGCCTCGATCTCGCCCAGCAGCTCGCGGTACTTGCCCACGTTGTAGGCCTTGACCGCCGCCTGCGCCTCGGGGTGGTCGGTGAACTTCTGCGGCATGAACACGTGGGTGAAGGTGGGGTGCACCGTGTTGTTCATCCACACAAAGGTTTCGATCACGCGGGTGCGCGCCAAGCCGGCTTGGGGCAGCAGGCCGGCCTCGGGCAGACGCCGGTCCAGGTGCAGCACGATGGCCACGATCTGGGTGATCACGTCGCCGCCGTCCACCAGCACCGGCACCTGGCCGCGCGGGTTCATGGCCAGGTATTCGGCGCTTTGCTGCTCGCCCTTGTGCAGCTTGACGCCGACGGGCTCGAACGTGGCGCCGGCCAGCTCCAGCAAGGCGTGCGGCACAAAGGAACAGGCGCCGGGGGCATAGTACAGCTTGAGGCTCATGGAACGGGTCTCCAATGGTTATGACGGAAAACGAAAGATCATAGGCCGGTCAGCCGGCCGTCTTGCGCGCCGGGGTTTTGCGCGCGGCGGTTTTCTTGGCGGCGGTCTTGGCCGGGGCCTTTTTGGCCGCCGCCGTCTTGCGCGGCGGGTACTTGCTTTCGCGCGGCTCGAACTCGAACCCCACCTTGCCCGCGCCCGGGTCCCAAGCCAGGAAGGCCTTGAAGGCGCGGCGCGTCTTGTTGGACACGAATTTGTCCAGCAGGTCGGTCTTGCCGGTGCTCAGCAGCTTGCGCATCTGCTCGGGCGCGATCTCCTGCTGCAGGATGGTGGTACCGCTCTTGAAGTCGCAGCTCGGCGTCGGTTGCCCCACCGTCGGCACGGCCTTACTGCAGACGTAGTTGGCACCGTGCGCGTGCACCGGGCTGCCACACTTGGGGCAAGGGCCCAGGCTGTCGCGGCCGGCAAAGTCCACCAGCTCGCCGGTTTCTTCGTCCTGCTTGTCGTCGCCAAAATCGAATTCCAGCTTCCAATTCTTGTCTTCGTCGCTGAACTTGAGCGCCAGCTCGGCCACGAAGGGCCAACCGGCCTTGGAGCGGAAACCCTCCAGCGGGCCGATGTGCTTGGCCGCCAGGAAGGCGTCGGCCTCCGCCACCTCGAAGGTACGCCCGCCCGGCGATTTGCCAAACGAGAAGCCGCAGCCCTCGCCCTGGCCGTCGGCGCCGGTGCAGGCGTAACGGCGGTAGTTTTCCTTCACCACGCCGCCACAGTTCGGGCACGGCGCGGCCAGGGTGGCGTAGTTGCCGGGCACGGTGTCGCGGTCGTATTCCTTGGCCTTTTTGACGATGTGCTCGGTCATCGCCGCGATCTCGCGCATGAAGGCCTCGCGGCTCAACTGGCCACGCTCCATCAGCGACAGCTTGTGCTCCCACTCGCCGGTCAGCTCGGGCTTGGAGAGTTCTTCCACCCCCAGGCCGCGCAGCAGCGTCATGAGCTGGAACGCCTTGGCGGTGGGGATCAGTTCGCGACCTTCGCGCAGCATGTATTTTTCGGTCAGCAGGCCTTCGATGATGGCCGCGCGCGTGGCCGGTGTGCCCAGGCCCTTTTCCTGCATGGCGCTGCGCAGTTCCTGGTCGTCGACCATCTTGCCGGCGCCTTCCATGGCGCCCAGCAGCGTGGCTTCGCTGTAGCGCGCCGGGGGGCGGGTTTTCAGGCCCTTGGCGTTGGCTTCGTCGGTGTGCACGGTTTCGCCCGGCTGCACCGGCACCAGGTTCTGGCCTTTGTCGCCGGCCTTGGCGTCTTCCACGTCTTCGGCGGCCTCCTTGCCGTACACCGCCATCCAGCCGGGCTTGACCAGCACCTTGCCCTCGGTCTTGAAGGCGTGCTGGGCACCGGGTACCGCCACGGTGGTGATGCGGGTGGTGACCTGGAACTCGGCCGCTGGGTAGAACACCGCGATGAAGCGGCGCACCACCAGGTCGTACAGCTTCTGCTCGGCCTCGCTCAGGCCGCTGGGCGCCTGCAGCGTGGGGATGATGGCGAAGTGGTCGCTCACTTTGCTGTTGTCGAACACCCGTTTGGTGGGCTTGATGTAGCCGTTGTTCAATGCCACCAGAGCGTGCGGCGCCAGGTGGTTCAGCGGGCTGTCGGCCAGCATCTCGAAGGTCTGTTTCACGGTGCCCAGGTAGTCCTCGGGCAGGGCGCGGCTGTCGGTCCGCGGGTAGGTCAGGGCCTTGTGCTTTTCGTACAGGCTCTGCGCCAGCGCCAGCGTGGTTTTGGCGCTGAAGCCGAAGCGGCCGTTGGCCTCGCGCTGCAGGCTGGTCAGGTCGTACAGCAGGCCGCTGGCCTGGGTGGTGGGCTTGGACTCTTCCGTCACCGTGCCGGGCTGGCCGCGCACCGCCTGGGCCACCGCCTGCGCATCGCGCTCGTTCCACAGGCGGTCGGCCTTCAGTTCGGCGTCGGCGCCCTCGCCCGTCGGCTTTTTGAAGGCGGGGTCAAACCACTTGCCTGGGTACTGCCCGGCCTGGGCGCCGAACGCCGCGTGGATTTCCCAGTAGTCGCGGCTCTTGAAGGCGCGGATTTTTTCCTCGCGCTCCACCACCACCGCCAGCGTGGGCGTCTGCACCCGGCCCACGGTGGTCAGGAAGAAGCCGCCGTCGCGGCTGTTGAAAGCCGTCATGGCACGGGTGCCGTTGATGCCCACCAGCCAGTCGGCCTCGGAACGGCTGCGCGCGGCGTCGGCCAGCGGGCGCATCTGCTCGTCGCTGCGCAACTGCTCGAACCCGTCGCGGATGGCCTGCGGCGTCATCGACTGCAGCCACAGCCGCTGCACCGGCTTGTTCAGCGGCTTGGCGCCGCCCGCGTACTGCTCGATCAGGCGGAAGATCAGCTCGCCCTCGCGCCCAGCGTCACAGGCGTTCACCAGCGCGCCCACGTCCTTGCGTTTGGCCTGCTTGACCACCGCGCTCAGCCGCGATTTGGTCTTGTCGATGGGTTTGAGGTCGAAGTGCGGCGGGATCACCGGCAGGTGGGCAAAGCTCCACTTGCCGCGCTTCACGTCGAACGCCTCGGGCGCGGCGATTTCCACCAGGTGGCCCACGGCGGAGGTGACCACGTACTGGTCGTTTTCGAAATGGTCCTCGTGCTTCTCGAATT
Source organism: Aquabacterium sp. A08 (assembly GCF_011742065.1). Taxonomy (NCBI): domain Bacteria; kingdom Pseudomonadati; phylum Pseudomonadota; class Betaproteobacteria; order Burkholderiales; family Sphaerotilaceae; genus Aquabacterium; species Aquabacterium sp. A08. Next base: position 1,977 of record NZ_JAAQQT010000566.1, on the reverse strand, counting down.
TGCCGGCCACGGGGGTCAGCGCCCGCACGATGTCCTGGGCCACCGACGGCTTTTCGGCGATGACCAGCGTTTTGGTCTGAGGGGTCGTTTTCATCTCTACAATTCACTCCCATGCGCGCGCACGCGCACTTGTGTGCGCACACATGCGCGCACATGCATGAAATTACCTTACCAAATTTCCGCACGTGCCTGCCAGCCCCACCACCGACACCCCCACCACCGCCCCACCCCGGCGCGGCCGCCGCCTGCAGACGCGGCGCTCGGGCGTGCACGGCAAGGGTGTGTTCGCGCTGGCCGACCTGGCCGCCGGCGAGCGCCTGATCGAGTACACCGGCGAAATCATCAGCTGGGACGAGGCGCAACGGCGCCACCCGCACGACCCTGCCCAACCCCACCACACCTTTTACTTTCACATCGACGACGGGCACGTGATCGACGCGCTGCACGGCGGCAACGCCTCGCGCTGGATCAACCACAGCTGCGCCCCGAACTGCGAAGCCCAGGAAACCCCCGAGGGCCGGGTGTTCATCTGGGCGCTGCGCGACATCGCCGCCGGCGAAGAGCTGTTCTACGACTACGGCCTGGTGGTGGACGGGCCCTACACCCGCCGGCTGTTGGCCGACTACCCCTGCCGGTGCGGTGCGGCCGCCTGCCGCGGCACCCTGCTGGCGCCCAAGCCCCGAGCCGCACGTGCCGCCCGCGCCCGGCGCCAGGCCACCCCCGCATGAACGCCCCCGACCCGGCCCTGGCCACCCTGACCCGCGCCGCCGAAGACCTGTGGCAGGCGGTGGCGCCTCTGCTGCCCGGTTTTTCGGTGGAGGTGCTGCCCCGCATCGACTCCACCAACACCGAACTGATGCGCCGCGCCCGCGCCGGCCGGCACGAGCCGGTGCTGCTGGTGGCGCTGGAGCAGACCGCCGGGCGCGGCCGGCGAGGCCGCGGCTGGGTCAGTACCCCCGGCGGCTCGCTGACGTTTTCGCTGGGCCTGCCGCTGCGGCCGCGCGATTGGTCGGGCCTGTCGCTGGTGGTGGGGGTGAGCTTGGCCGAGCAGTTGCCGCCGGCCGTGCGCCTGAAGTGGCCCAACGACCTGTGGTGGCACGACCGCAAGCTGGGCGGTATTCTGGTGGAAACCGCCAACGTCGGGGACCTGCGCTACGCGGTGGTGGGCGCGGGCCTGAACCTGCACACCCCCACCCTGCCCGACCCCGCCCCCGACACGGCCCCGAGCGACGCGCCGCCCCCCATGCCGCCGGTGGGTCTGGACGCGCTGGTACCCCCCGGCGCCCCCCTGCCCGACGCCGGCGACGCCCTCCTCACCCTGGTACCGGCATTGGTGCGCGACCTGCTGCGCTTCGAGCGCGAGGGCTTTGCCCCGTTTGGGCCGCGCTTTGCCGCCCGCGACGCCCTCTACGGCCGCCCGGTGCGCCTGTCCGACGGTCAGGAAGGCACCGCCGTCGGCGTGCGCAGCGACGGCGCGCTGTTGCTCGACACCGGCCAGCGCACCGAAGCGGTGGTGCAACACGAAGTGAGCGTGCGCCCGTGCTGAGAGCGCTCGTGACCCTGCTCCTGCTGGCCAACCTGGCCTTCTGGGCGTACACGCAGGGTCACCTGAGCGGCTTGGGCCTGGCGCCCGACACCTCGCGCGAACCCGAGCGCCTGGCGCGCCAGCAGGCCCCGGACAAGCTCACCTTGCTCAACGCCGCCGGCACCGCTCCCGCGCTGGCCTCGCCCCCTGTCCCCACGCCGGCCGAGGACGCCGCCGGGCACCCCCTCACCGAACCGGCCCCGCCCGACAGCGCCGCACCGGCACCCACCGCGCCCCCCCAGGCGACCGCAGCACCCGCGCCCAACGCCTCCCCGGCAGCGCCGCCCCCGGTGGCCGGCGCCCAGCCGCCCACCGCCTGCTGGGTGGCCAGCGGCCTGGCGCCCAGCCAGACGGTGCTGGTACGGGCCGCCCTGCAAAACCTGCCCGGCCTG
>NZ_JAAQQT010000565.1:0-13720 GCF_011742065.1 Aquabacterium sp. A08 | reverse complement strand
GTGATGATCCTGGGCACGGTGGTGCACGTGTCCGAGGTGTTCACCGGGCTGGTGGGCGTGGCCTTCATCGCCGCGTCGGTCTGGTCGTCGCTGCGGCACAACCAACGCGCCGACCACGCCGGCGCGGCCTGAGCGCCCAGCGCCGGGACGGCGGTCGGGGGGCTCAGGCCAGCAGGTCGTGCAGGGTGCGGGCCAGCACCTGCGTGGCGCCGAGCAGGTCGCTGAGTGCCACGTGTTCGTCGGCGCGCTTGGCGTTGGACTCGCGCACGGTGCGCGGGCCGGCGCCGTAGATCACGCCCGGGATGCCGCGTTCGGCGTAGAGGCGCACGTCGGTGTACAGCGGCGTGCCCACGGCGGGGATGGCTTCGCCGAACACCGCTGCGCCGTGCTTTTGGATGGCTGCCACCAGCGGCCGGTTGCCGGGCAGCGGCTTCATGGCCTGGGCCAGCAGCAGGCGGCGCACGTCCACTTGCAAGGCACGGCCACCGCGTGGCGGGGCAAAGGTGGCAGCAGCCTGGGCGATGGTGGCGCGCAGGTCGGCTTCGACCTGGGCCGCGTCCTCCTCGGGGATCATGCGGCGGTCGAGCTTGAACACGACCTGGCCGGGGACCACGTTGGTGTGGGTGCCGCCTTCGATACGCCCGATGTTCAGGTAGGGGTGGGTGATGCCTTCGACCGATGAGGTGGTGGCCAGGTAGTCCCGGTTGAGCCGGTACAGCACGTTCAGGATGTGCACCGCTCCCTGCAGCGCGTCGGTGCCGGTGTCGGGGATGGCGGCGTGGGCCATGTCGCCCTGCACCGTCACCTCCAGCTGCAGGCAGCCGTTGTGGGCGGTGACGACCTGGTGGCTGAAGCCGGCGGCGATCAGCAGGTCGGGCCGCGTCAGGCCCTGTGCCAGCAGCCAGCCGGGGCCGAGTTCGCCGCCAAATTCCTCGTCGTAGGTGAAGTGCAGTTCGATGGCGCCGCGCGTGGGCCGGGCCACGGCTTCCAGTGCCCGGACGGCGTGGGTGTAGCTGGCGAAATCGCTCTTGCTGACGGCGGTGGCGCGGCCGTACATCTTGCCATCCACCACCTCGCCGCCGTAGGGGTCGTGGGTCCAGCCTTCGCCGGGCGGCACCACGTCGCCGTGCGCGTTGAGGGCGATGGTGGGGCCGCCGTCGCCGTAGCGCCGCCGCACGATCAGGTTGGTGATGCTTTGCAGGCCGGCGGCGTACACCATGCCGGCGGGCACGGGGTGGGCTTCCACCGCCCAGCCCCAGCCGCGCAGCAGTTCGGCGGTGCGTTCGGCGTGCGGGGCGTTGTTGCCGGGTGGGGTGTCGGTGGGCACGCGCACCAGTTGCTGCAAAAAGGCCACTTCCTCGTCTAAGTGGTCGGCCACCCATTGGTCCAGGGCGGTGTAGGGGGCGGTGGTCATGGCAAGGGGCGCTCAGGGTGAGGAGAAAACCGGGGCGTGGCGCGGCCGTTCAGGCGGCGGCCGTCTGTTGCAGCAGGTGCTGGAAGGCGCGCACCGCCAGCTCCATGTCGTCGCTGGTGGTGGATTCGAGCGGGTTGTGGCTGATGCCGCCGTTCTGTCCGCGCACGAACAGCATGGCCTGGGGCATCACGCTGTGCAGCTTCATCGCGTCGTGGCCGGCGCCGCTGGGCAGGCGCCACACCGGCAGGCCCAGGGCCTGCACCGCGCGTTCCCAGCGCACCTGCCAGGTCGGGTCGCTGGGGGCGGCGCTGGCGCGCATCGTCTCGGTCAGGGTGCAGCGCACGCCGCGCCGCTGGGCCATCGCTTCCAGCTCGGCGCGCACGTCGGCCAGCAGGGCGTCGCGCTGGGCGTTGCTGGGCGCGCGCAGGTCCAGGCTGAAGGTGCAGCGCCCTGGCACCACGTTGACCGAGCCTTGCGGCACCTGCAGCTGGCCCACGGTGCCCACCGAATCGCCGTCGCGGCGGGCGCGCTGCTCCACGTAGAGCATCAGCTCGGCCACGGCGCAGGCGGCGTCGGCGCGGCGGTCCATGGGCGTGGTGCCGGCGTGGCTGGCGGTGCCCCGTACCTCGCCCACCAGCCGCACGCTGCCGTTGATGGACGTGACCACGCCCAGCGGCAGGTTCAGGGCGTTGAGCACCGGGCCCTGTTCGATGTGCACCTCGACAAAGCCCAGGTAGTGCGCCGGGTCGCGCCGCAGCGCGCCGATCGCCTCCAGCGTGCCCGGCAGGCCGGCGGTGTGCATGGCCTGGCGCAGCGTCACGCCGTCGGCGTCGGTCTGGTCCAGCCAGGCGGGTTCGAACGCGCCCGCCAGCGCGCCCGAGCCCAGGAAGGTGGCGGGGTAGCGCTGGCCTTCTTCCTCGGAAAAAGCGACGATTTCCAGCCCGAAGGGCAGGCGCTGGCCGGCGCGGTGCAGTTCGCGCACGCAGGCCAGCGGCACGGCGATGCCCAGGCGGCCGTCGTACCGGCCGCCGTTGCGCACCGTGTCGTAGTGGCTGCCGGTGAGCAGCCAGCGGGCCTGGGCGTCGTGGCCGCAGTAGCGGCCCACCACGTTGCCCACGGCGTCGATGGCCACCTCGTCGCAGCCGGCGTCGCGCAGGCTCTGGGCGATCTCGGCGGCGCAGGCGCGGTGGGCCTCGGTCAGGTAGGTCACGGTCAGCTCGCCGCGTTCGGCGTCACCGGCTTCGCTGTGCCGGGCCAGGTGTTCGTGCCAGTCCCACACCCAGTGGCCCAGCGTGGGCTCGGCGCCGAACTTGTCGTTCAGCCGGATTTCGACGATGCGGTGGATGTGGCGCAGGCATTCGGCCAGCTCGAGGTCCGGGTGGCCGTGCAGCCGGCGTTCCAGGGCCGCGATGATCTGCGCCTTGTTCAGCCCGGTGCCGCGCGGGCCGCGCACCGCCAGGATGAAGGGCCAGCCGAACTTGGCGTTGTAGGCGGCGTTGAGTTGCTGGATCTTTGCAAACTCTTCCGGGGTGCACTGGGTGAGGCCGGCGGTGTTCTGCTCGTTGGTGGACTCGGCCGTGAGCGTCTGGGCCACCATGGCTTTGCCGGCCAGTTCGGGGTGGGCGCGGACCAGCTGCAGTTGCGCGTCGCGGCCGGCGGCGTCCAGCACCCGGACCATGGCCAGCTTGAGCGCCGCCAGGCTGGCGAACGGGCGCTGTGCCAGCGCCTGCTCCGCGATCCAGGGTGAGTGCTCGTACAGGCCGTCGAGCATCTGCGCGGCTTGGGCCAGCGGCGCCTGGTTGAGTTGTTCCAGCGTGTGGGGCATGCGGCGGCTTTCGGGCGGGGCGGTGAACGGCGTGGGTGGGCGCGGCTTCAGGCCGGGCAGGGATGGGTGGCGCGCCAGTGGCGGGCGATGTCGATGCGCCGGGTGACCCAGACGCCTTCGTGGCGCTGGATGTGGTCCAGAAACCGTTGCAGGGCCGTGATGCGGCCAGGGCGCCCCAGCAGCCGGCAGTGCATGCCGATGCTCATCATCTTCGGGCGGTCCAGTCCCCCCTTGTCGAGGTCGGGATCGCCTTCGGCGTAGAGCACGTCGAAGCTGTCCTTCAGGTACTGGAAGAACGGGTCGGCGTGCGAATAGCCCTGCGGCAGCGCGAAGCGCATGTCGTTGCAGTCCAGCGTGTAGGGCACGATGAGCTGGTGGGTGTCGCTGCCGTCGGACTTGCGCACCTTCATCCAGAACGGCAGGTCGTCGCCGTAGTAGTCGCTGTCGTAGTCGAAGTGACCGAAGTCGGCCACCAGGCGGCGGGTGTTCGGGCTGTCGCGGCCGGTGTACCAGCCGGCGCCGTGCAGGCGGCGCGGCCCGTCCAGCCGTTCGCCGGTCAGGTCGGCCACGATCTGCATGGCCTGCGCCAGGTGTTCGCGTTCCACTGCCTCGGGCAGGTTCTGGTAGTGGATCCACTTCAGGCCGTGGCAGGCGATCTCGTGGCCCAGCTCCAGAAACGCCGCCGTCACCTCGGGCGAGCGTTGCAGCGCGGTGGCCACGCCGAACACGGTGAGCGGCAGGCCGCGCCGCTCGAACTCGCGCAGCAGCCGCCACACCCCCTGGCGCGCGCCGTATTCGTAAATGCCTTCCATGCTGATGTGCCGCGCCGGGAAGGCGGCGGGGTTGAACATCTCGCTCAGAAAGGTTTCGCTGGCGGCGTCGCCGTGCAGCACGCAGTTTTCGCCGCCTTCTTCGTAGTTCAGCACGAACTGCACGGCGATGCGGGCGCCGCCGGGCCAGCGGGCGTGGGGTGGGTGGCGGCCGTGGCCGGCCAGGTCGCGGGGGTAGGGGGCGGTGCTGTCGTAAACCATGGCGGGGTCAGGACAGCGCCATGGCGATGTCGCTGGTGGGCAGTTTGCGGTCGAAGGTGAGGTTGGCCATGACGTTGTTCAGGTGCGTCTGCATCAGCTGCACCGCGCGCGCTTCGTCGCGGGCGGCCAGGGCCGCGACGATGGCCACGTGCTCGTCGTTGGAGTGCTCGGCGGCGTGGCTGCTCTGGTACATCAGGGTGATGAGGGCGCAGCGCGAGATCAGGTCGCGCAGCATCTCGGCCAGCACCTGGTTGCCCAGGAGTTCGGCCATGCGCACGTGGAAGTCGCCCAGCAGTTCGGTGCGGCCGGGCACGTCGTGGTTGTCCACCGCCCGGCGCTCGGCGGCCACGTGGGCCTGGAGGGCCTGGACCTGGGCCGGCGTCACCTGGCGCACGAAGCTGCGCGTCATCTCGGTTTCCAGCATGCGGCGCACCTCGAACACCTGCTGCGCTTCCTCCACTGACGGTGTGGCCACGAAGGCGCCCCGGGCCGGCTCCAGCCGGATCAGCCGGTGCTGCGACAGCTGGTTCAGCGCCTGGCGCACCAGCGTGCGCGAGACGCCGAAATGGTCGGCCAGCTTCTGTTCGGCCAGCTTGGCGCCGGGGTGCAGCCGGTGTTCGACGATGGCACGGGTCAGGGATTCGACGATCTGGTGGGTGCTGGACGATTCCATGGGGGCATGATATCCAGAAAAACCAAAAGTGTATACACTTTCAGTCGACCGAAACACCGCGACAGAAAGGAGGCCCCATGGGCCTGAGTACCCACGTACTGGACACCATGCACGGCTGCCCCGCCGCCGGCATGGCGGTGGCGCTCTACACCACCGGGGCCGGCCAAGCCACGCTGGTCCAGCACTTTGTGCTGAACGCCGACGGCCGCCACCCCGACGGCCTGCTGCTGGACCACACCGGCCTGCGCCCAGGCACCTACCGGCTGGTGTTCGAGGTGAACCGCTACTTTGCGGCGCGGGGCGTGGCCTTGCCCGAGCCGCCCTTCCTCGACCAGGTGAGCCTGGACTTCGGCGTGGCCGACCCGGCCCAGCACTACCACGTGCCGCTGCTGGTCAGCCCCTGGAGCTATTCCACCTACCGCGGCAGCTGAAGGGCCGGCGTCAGAGCTTGGAGCGCTGGCCTTCGGTCAGCGTGTCCAGCTGGAAGCGGCCGCTCTTGTCCCAGAGCCAGGTGTCGGTGTAGACCACCCCGCCCATGCGCCGTGGCGCGGGGAAGGGGGCCGCGGCCCGCACCGTGCGTTCGATTTCCGCCATGACCGCCGGCACGTGGCTGGGCGCGCGCATCCAGACAAAGCGCCGGATCTGGCCGTGGGCGTCCAGCTCCAGCTGCATCACGCCCACCGCCTGCAGCAGGGGGGGCATCTGCCCGGGGTAGATGCGGTGGCCGTTGAGGTGGTAGAGGTGGCGGGCGCCGTCGCGGCGGTAGTCGCGCGGGCTGGTGGCCTGGGACACTGGGCCTTGGAAGGCCGGTGGGGCCGGGGCCGGGACCACCGCCGGGGGCGGCGCCTGCACCGGCGGTGCGGGCGGCGGCGGGGTGGCGCAACCGGCCAGCAGGGCCAACGCCAGCGCGGCGGCGTGTGGCCAGCGGGCACCCGGGTGCACCGGCGGCGGTGCGGAGGGGGAGGGGCAAGGGGTCATAGGCATCGGCGTTGGGTCGGTATGTCGCGGCGCGTCTGGATTGTGCGCCAAGCCGGGCGATACTGCCAGCATGAACACAGCGCCGATCACGGGTGGTGACTTCTCTTGCGTTTTGACACGTTTGCACGCGGAACCCGCGGTGCTGGTGGTGGTTCGGCACACCGAGGGTTCGGTGCCGCGCGAGGCCGGGGCTTGGATGGCCGTGTTCGCGGGCGACACTGTGGGCACCATCGGCGGCGGCCAGCTGGAGTGGGCGGCCGAGGCCCGGGCCCGCGCCCTGTTGGCCCAGCCCGCGCCCATGCCCCCGCCGCAGCGCGTGCCTCTGGGCCCCAGCCTGGGCCAGTGCTGCGGTGGCGTGGTGCACCTGGAGTGGCAGGCCGTGACCGCCGCCGACGTGCCGGCCCTGCGCCGCCGCTGGCAGGCGGCCCTGACGCCGGTGGCCCTGTTCGGCGGTGGCCACGTGGGCCGGGCCCTGGTGCAGGCGCTCGCGCCCCTGCCGTTCGCGCTGCACTGGGTGGACAGCCGCGACGGCGTCTTCCCGCTCGAGTTGCCCGCCACGGTGCGCGCCGAGCACTCCGACCCGGTGCACCGCGCCGTGGCCGACCTGGCGCCCGGCAGCCAGGTGCTGGTGATGAGCTTCAGCCACGCCGAAGACCTGGACGTGGTGCACGCCTGCCTGGTGCGCCGCCGCGAGCGGCAGGACCTGCCCTTTGTGGGCCTGATCGGCAGCCGCACCAAGTGGGCCACCTTCCGCCGCCGCCTGAGCGAACGCGGCTGGGGCGCGGCCGAACTGGACGGCATCACCTGCCCCATCGGGCTGCCCGGCATCGCGGGCAAGGCGCCGGCGGTGATCGCCGCCAGCGTGGCGGCGCAGTTGCTGCTGGTGGGAGAGGCCCCGGCGGGCACGGGGGGTGCTTGACCCCGGCGCGGTGGCCTGGGTGTGGCGGTCGTCAAAACTGTATACACTTTGGCTGTCCTGGCCGCAGCGGCGCGGGTCTGGCGGTGGCCCCACCACCGGCGGGCCGGGCGCGGTCGAACGGGTTCACAGCGCCCGCGGTGGTGAATCCTTGCTTTGTGGGTGGCAAGTGCCGCAGGCCTTGCCACGGGTGCCATGGAAACCTATCTGCTCGACTGGGCCAACCTGCTGTTGCGCTGGCTGCACGTCATCGTCGCCATCGCCTGGATCGGCTCCTCGTTCTACTTCGTCTTTCTCGACAACAGCCTGACCCCGCCGCTGGACCCGGCGCTGCGGCGCGACGGTGTCAGCGGTGAACTGTGGGCGGTGCACGGCGGCGGCTTTTACCACCCGGTCAAGTTCAACCTGGCGCCGCCCAGGCTGCCCGAGCACCTGCACTGGTTCTACTGGGAAAGCTACGCCACCTGGCTCAGCGGCTTTGCGCTGTTCCTGGTGTCCTACCTGTGGAGCCCCAGCGTTTACCTGATCGACCCGCGGGTGATGGACTGGAGCCCGCCCGCGGCCATCGCCACCGCGCTGGGCTTGCTGGTGGCGTTCTGGCTGCTGTACGACGCGATTTGCCGCACGCTGGGCCAGACCCGGCACGGCGACGCCAAGGTGGGCCTGGCGGTGCTGGGGCTGGTGTGCCTGGCGTCTTACGCGGCCACCCACTGGTTCGCCGGCCGCGCCGCCTTCTTGCTGGTGGGGGCGATGCTGGCCACCGCCATGAGCGCCAACGTGTTCTTCTGGATCATTCCCGGGCAACGCAAGGTGGTGGCGGCCTTGAAGGCCGGTTTGCCGGTGGACCCGGTGCACGGCCAGCGCGGCAAGCAGCGCAGCGTGCACAACACCTACTTCACGCTGCCGGTGCTGTTCGCCATGCTCAGCAACCACTACAGCTTTGCCTACGCCCACCCGCAAAACGGGCTGGTGCTGATCGCGATGATGTGCGCGGGCGCGGCGATCCGCCAGTTCTTTGTGCTGCGCCACGGCCACAAGTTGGGCCGCCACGCCCACCCCTGGCCTTACGCGGTGGTGGGTGTGGCGCTGTTGCTGGGCTTGGTGGTCTGGCTGCGGCCGGCGCCCAGCGCGCCGCCGCCCGTGCCGGTGGCCGCCGGCGCGGCCGAGGTGCGCGCGGTGCTGGCGCAGCGCTGCGTGATGTGCCACGGCGCGGCCTCGGCGTCCAAAGGCGTGCGGCTCGACACCGACGCGGGCCTGCGCCAGCATGCCCAGGCGGTGCACCAGCAGGCGGTGGTGACGCGGCAGATGCCCATGAACAACGCCACCGGCATGACCGAGGCCGAGCGCGCTCTGCTGGCGCAGTGGTTCCGCCAGGGCGCGCCGCTGGAGTGAGGCTAGGGCTCAGGCCTCGTCGGCGGGGGGGCTGGCCGGGCGGTCCAGCGGCCCCAGGTTGACGCCGCCCGACGGGCGCAGCCGCCGGTCGCCCAGCGCCGGCTTGTTGCGGGCGGTGCCGTAATCGGTGCGCAGCGCCCCAATGCGCTGCTGCCAGGCGTCGGCCTGTGGCAGCTGTGCGCGGTAGCGCTGCAGCACCAACCAGGCGGACTCCACCGCGCGCGCGTTCAGGGTGGCCTGGGCGGTGCGCGCCAGGTCCTGGAGGGCCGGCTCCGGCTCGCCCTGGCTGGCGCGGCGCACCGCCCGTTCAATCAGTTGCACCATCTCGTCCTGGCTGGTGCGCAGCAGGTCGGCGTAGGCGGTGTGGGCGTGGGCGGCGTTGGCCAGCAGTTCGCCCATGGCCTTGCTGGTGGCGAAGCGCCGGCCCAGCTGTTCGACCACCGCCCTGTCATCGGGCAGCGCCAGGCCCCGGCGCTGCACCAGCGACAGCAGCGTCAGCAGGTTGCAGGCGGCCTCCATGTCGAAGTCCGGGGCGCCGGTCTGGCGGCACAGGCTGGCGGCCTGGTTGGCGGCTTTTTCGGTGTGGCCTTGCTGCAGGTGCGACAGCACCCCCACCGCGTCCACAAAGCGTTGCAGCCGCACGTCGTGCGGTTGCTGGCGCAGGCGCTTGCGCAGTTCGCCCAGGTGGCGCTCCACCTGGGCCGGCTGCGCGTGCTCGAACGCCGACAGCGCCAGCAGCACCAGGCCTTCGCTGTCGAACATCTTGGAGTCCAGCCCGAGGTAGGTGGAACGTTCGAGCAGCTCACGCGCCTTGTCGCGGTTGCCGCAGAAGTAGGCCAGCATGCCCAGCCGCTGCTGCCGGCCAATGGCCATGGGCGTGAGTTCGACCGCCTTTTCCAGGTTTTCCAGCGCCGCCTGGAAGTGGCCCAGCTCGGTCTGCACCCGGCCCAGCACGTCGTAGGCGTCGGGGTAGTCGGGCTCGGCTTCGATCAGCGCGGTCAGCGTCGCCTGCGCCTCGTGCGGCGCGCCGCCGTCGAGTTGGGCGCGGGCCACGCCCAGCAGCGCCCAGGGCCGGGGTTCGCTGTCCCACACCTGCTGGAACAGGGCGGCGGCTTCGCCGAAGCGTTCCAGCCGCAACAAAATTTCCGCGCCCAGGCGGGCCGCCTGCAACCACTGTGGGCCGCGCTGCTCAAAGCGCTGGCGGCACAGGGCCAGCGCGTCGTCCGGCCGGCCGGCTTCCAGGGCGCGGTAGATGTCGTAGAGCGCGGCCTTGCGCTGGCGCGCCTGTTCGATGCGGTCCACCAGACTGCCGGCGGAGTAGGGCCGCACGATGTAGCTGTCCACCGAGGACTCGGCCGCCTCGGCCACCTTCAGGTAGGTGGCCTCGGTGGTGAGCAGGATGAACACGGTGGCGTAGGGCAGCAGGCCGCTGCGGCGCAGGTCGTCCAGCAGTTCCTGGCCGCTGCCGCCTTCCTTGGGAAAGCTGTCGCCGCAGACCACCACGTCGAATTGGTGGCGTTCCAGTTCGCGCCGCGCTTCGGCGATGCGGCTGGCCTGGCTGACCGAGGTCAAGCCCATGGTGCGCAACTGGCCGGCCAGCGTCATGCGGGTGGTGGGGTTGCCGTCCACCACCAGGGCGGCGGCCTTGCGCAGGTCGCTGGACAGGCCGGGCGGGCCGGCGTGGGCGGGTCGGGTCGGGGTCGGGGCTGTGGCCACGGGGGTCCTTGGGGTCGGGGTGGGGCGGGCACGCCGCGCCGGCCCCACCGTGTGTTGCACACACTATATCGCCGCGGCCCGGGGGTGTGCGGGGCCTGTCCCACAGGCGACCGGGTTTCTTGCGGTGCATCAAAGAAAATGAAATTCAAATACGCTATATTGACAATAATAAAATTTCTCAAAAGATACTTGTGATTAATGGGGCGGTGTCATGTGCGCTTTGTCTGAGATCAACCCACTCCCCCGGGCCGCGCCGCGGCCCGGGGGGTGAAGGGGGGCGCCCATGGCCGAGGGCTACCTGCCCCTGTCGCTGACGGTGTTCCGCGTGGACCGGCCGGTGCCGGTGGACGTGTGGAGCGACCAGGGCCTGCTGCTGCTGGCCGAGGGGCACCGGGTGGCCTCGCCGGAGCAACTGCGGCGCCTGGTGGCGCACCGGCCCATGGTCAAGCAGAGCGACTACCAGGCCCTGCAGGCCCAGGGCCTGGCCGGTGCCCTGTTGCGACCCGGCGTCAGCGTGACGGCAGAGGCCCTGGCGGCGCCACCGGCGCGCGCCGCGGCCCGGGCCCGGGGCGACTGGGCCGAGCCCGCGCTGGCCTGGCCGCGCCTGCACACCCGCTTGGCTGCCTGCTGGCACGACCCCTTGCCCAAGGTGCCGGCCCCGCCGTTCGCCGAGCGCCTGCTGGAGCTGGCCGGGCACCTGACCGACCTGGCCGACGCGCACCCCGACGACAGCCTGTTCATGCTGCTGCAGATGCTGGCCGACCCGACCCTGGGTTACAGCGCCACGCACGCCTGGCTGGTGGCCCTGATCTGCCACCTGACCGCCGCCGAGGCCGGCGTGCCGGCGGCCGAACGCCAGACCCTGTGCGCCGCCGCCCTGACCATGAACGTGGGCATGTCGCGCCTGCACGACGCGCTGGCGCGGCAAAAGTCGGCCTTGAGCCCGGTGCAGCGCGCCGAGATTCTGGCCCACCCCCAGGCCGGCGCCCAGTGCCTGGCCGAGTGGGGCGTGGCCGACCCGCTGTGGTTGCGGCTGGTGCGTGAACACCACGAAAGCCCGGACGGTCAGGGCTACCCCAGCGGCCTGACCCGGCTGGGCACCGCCCAGCGCCTGTTGCACCTGGCCGACCTGTACGTGGCCCGCATCAGCCCGCGCGCCAACCGCAGCGGCCTGTCGCCCCTGAGCGCCGTACGCAACCTGTACCTGGAACACCCCGACGACCACCTGCTGCCCGAACTGCTGGCGCGCCACCTGGGCCTGTGCCCGCCGGGCAGCTACGTGCGCCTGCGCAACGGCGAAACCGCGGTGGTGGTGCGGCGCGGGCGGCGGGCCAACGAGCCGGTGGTGCTGGCCATCGTCAACGCCCAGGGCTGGCCGATCGCGGTGCCCGCCACCCGCGACACCCGCCAGCCGGCCCACGCGGTGCAAGCCAGCGTGCGGGCCGAAGAGGTCCGGGTCCGCCTGGACCCTGTCAAAATCCTGCAGCGCACATGACACAACAAGGGCCACGCACATGACCGGCATCCGATGGGACACCCACAGCGACACCTTGCACGTGGACCTGGGCGGCCGTGCCAGCGACCAGGCCGTCGAGGTGCGGCCCGGGGTCTGGTTGCACTACGACGCCGCCCAGCGCCTGGTGGGGGTGGAGGTGCGCGAGGCCGCGCGCCGCGTCAGCGCCGAGGCCCGGCCCCGCACCGCCGCCCCCGACGGTTTCAGCGACTCGCAGTTCCTGGCCTGCGACGCGCAGGAACTGGCCGCTTCGGTGGACAAGGCGCGCGACAGCGAGCGGCTGCTGCGCTCGGTGATCGACGAGACGCCGTACCCCATCCTACTCAAGGACGAGGACGCCAACTTCCTGCTGGCCAACCGCGCGCTGGCCCGGCTCTACAACACCACGCCCGAGCGCATGGTGGGGCGCGACGACAGCGCTTTTGGCGTGCCGCCCGAGATGGCCGCGGGCTTTCGCGCCAACTGCCTGGGCATCATGGCGCGCGGCGAGACCGAGGTGGTGCTGGAAGACAGCCGCGACGCGTCCACCGGCGAGATCCGCCACTACAAATCCATCAAGAAACCGATCCGCGACGCCGCCGGGCGGCCCCAGCTGCTGGTGATCGCGCAGGACATCACCGACATCGTGCGCAGCCAGGCCCAGGTGGCCGAGAGCGAGCGCCGGCTGCAGGAGGTGCTGCGCCTGACCGGCGAGGGCATCTGGGACTGGGACGTGCCCAGCGGCCGGGTGGTGCACAACGCCCAGTGGTACGCCATGCTGGGCCTGGCCGATGGCGCGGTGCCGGGCACGGTGGACGCCTTTGCCGAACTCATCTACCCCGACGACAAGCCGCTGGTGATGCAGCGGCTGCAGGCCCTGCTCGACGGCCGCACCGAGGTCTACCTGTCCGAACACCGGCTGCAGACGCCGGCCGGGGTGATCTGGGTCAAGGACCGCGGCGGCGTGGCCAGCCGCGACGCCCAGGGCCGGCCGCTGCGGGTGTTGGGCAGCATCGCCAACATCAGCGACCAGAAGCGCCAGGAGGCCCTGGTGGTGGAGCAGCGCCGCCGCCTGGACGAGGTGGTGGAGGCGACCAACATCGGCCTCTTCGAATGGCACGTGCCCACCGGGGCACAGACCGTGGACGAGCGCTGGGCCGCGCTGGTCGGCCAGACGCTGGAGGCGCTGGCCCCGGTCACGCTCGACACCTGGACCCGGCTGGTGCACCCGGACGACCTGGCCGCGTCCACCGCGCTGATGCAGCAGCACCTGGCCGGCGAGACCCCGCTGTTCGAGTGCGAGGTGCGCCTGCGCCATCGCGACGGGCACTGGGTCTGGGTGCTGGCGCGCGGCAAGGTGACGCAGCGCGACACCCAGGGCCGCCCGCTGGTGGTGTCGGGCACGCTCCAGGACATCACCCGCCGCCAGCTGGCCGAAGAACGGGTGCGCCAGAGCGAGGAGCTGCTGCGCTCGGCCATCGGTACCATCGACGAGGCGCTGGTCATCTTCGACCCCGACGACCGGCTGATCTACTGCAACGAGCGCTACCGCGACACCTACCCGCTGATCCGCGACCTCATCACTCCCGGCC
This sequence comes from Aquabacterium sp. A08, assembly GCF_011742065.1. Taxonomy (NCBI): domain Bacteria; kingdom Pseudomonadati; phylum Pseudomonadota; class Betaproteobacteria; order Burkholderiales; family Sphaerotilaceae; genus Aquabacterium; species Aquabacterium sp. A08. Next base: position 691 of record NZ_JAAQQT010000565.1, on the reverse strand, counting down.
AGACCTTTGAGACCATCGTGCGCACCTGGAAGGTCCGCGGCGGCGGTGAGCCGCCGCCCGAGGGCATCGACGCCTGGGTGGCGCGCCGGCTGCAGGCGCACCGCGAGGGCGGGTTGTTCGTGCAGCAGGTCGAAGGCGGGCGCTACATGCGGGTGCTGGAGCGGCGCACCCCGAACGGCTACACCGTGGGCTTTCGGGTGGACATCACCGACCTGATCGTGGCGCGCCAGCAGGCCGAGGCCGCCAACGTCGCCAAGAGCCGCTTCCTGGCCACCATGAGCCACGAGCTGCGCACCCCGATGAACGGCATCCTGGGCATGGCCCAGCTGCTGCTGCAACCGCAGCTGTCGGCGGCCGACCGCGAGGCCTTCACCCACACCATCCTCAGCTCCGGCCAGGCGCTGCTCGGGCTGCTCAACGACATCCTCGACCTGTCCAAGGTCGAGTCCGGCAAGATGGACCTGGAGCACCAGGCCTTTGCGCCGGCCACGCTGCTGGCCGACACCGCCGCCCTCTATGGCGAGGCGGCGCGGCTCAAGGGCCTGGACCTGAGCGCCCAGTGGAGCGGCCCGGCCGGGGCGCGTTACCTGGGCGACGCGGCGCGGCTGCGCCAGATGCTCAACAACCTGGTCAGCAACGCCCTGAAGTTCACGGCCCAGGGCCGGGTGCGCCTGGAGGCCCGGCCGCTGGG
>NZ_JAAQQT010000564.1:0-20427 GCF_011742065.1 Aquabacterium sp. A08 | reverse complement strand
CTGGGTGGGTAGAGCACGAAGCCGATGGCGTCGGCCCCGGCGCGGGCGGCGTGGGCCACGTCGGCCTCGCGCGTGAGGCCACAGATTTTGATGCGGGTGCGGGTCATGGGCCGGGCAACCAGTCGATGTTGGGGGCGTGGCTGGGCAGGCCCCAGTGTGGGGCGTACACCGGCCCCAGGAAGTAGAGGCCGTCGGGGGCGAAGGTGGGGGCGGCGGCGTCGCGGCTGCGGGCGTCGCGCACCTGGGCCATCCAATCGGGCGGGCGCAGGCCCTGGCCCACCGCCACCAGGCAGCCCATGATGTTGCGGATCATGTGGTGCAGGAAGGCGTTGCCCTCGAAACCGAAGCGCCAATAGGCACCGCGGCGTTCGATCTGCACCCGGTGCAACCGCTTGACCGGCGACAGCGCCTGGCACTGCGCCGCGCGGAAAGACGTGAAGTCGTGTTCCCCCACGAGGTGTTGCGCCGCCGCTTCCATGGCGGCGTGGTCCAGTGGGCGGAACACCCAGCCCACGCGGCCGGTTTCCAGGCTGGGCCGCACCGGCGACTCCAGCAACACATAGCTGTAGCGGCGCGCCACGGCGGCGGCGCGCGAATGGAAGGCGTCGGGCACCGGCTGCGCCCACTGCACCGCGATGTCGGTGGGCAGGTAGCGGTTGGTGCCACGTACCCAGGCGTTGGCCGGGCGCAGCACCTCGGTGTCGAAGTGGGCCACCTGCATCAGGCCGTGCACGCCGGCGTCGGTGCGGCCGGCGCAGACGGTGGCGATGGCGGGCACGTGGGCAAACTGGGCCAGCGCCGCTTCGAGCCGGTCCTGCACCGTCAGGCCGCTGGGTTGGCTTTGCCAGCCCTGGTAGGCCGTGCCCAGGTAGCTGATGCCGAGCGCGATCCTCAAGCCGGTTCCGTCTGGTCGCGCGTCAACCCAACTGGGCCAGGAAGGCGCGGGCGCGGGCCTGCAGATCGCCGGTGGCCTCGACCTCCACCTCCTCGGCCAGCGAGCGGGCGCCGTCGGTGTCGCCGATGGCTTCGAACTCGCGTGCCAGCGAGAGCTTGGTTTCCAGCGGGTCGGCGCTGCCGCCTTCGTCCACTTCCAGGTTGGAGAGGTCGTCGAAGTCGGCCAGCGGGTCGGGACTGGCCGTGGCCGTGGCTGCGGAGGCCGGGGCGGCGTTGTCCAGGCCGTCCAGGTCGAGGTCGAGCGACAGGTCGCGCACCTCGGCCGGCAGTTCGGCCGGTGCCGGCACCTCGGCCGGCGCGGTGTTGGGCACCTCGCTCAGGTCGAAGTCGAAGTCCAGGCCGCTGTCGGCCGCGGCAGGGGGGGCCGCGAGGGGCGGGGCTTCGGGCGCCACGGGCTCGGCCGCGGTCAGGTCGAGGTCGAAGGCCAGACCATCGTCTTCGCGGGCCGGCTCGGGCGTGGCGGCGCTGGCCGGTGCCGGGGCGCTGGCGCTGCCCAGGTCCAGATCGACCGCGGGCTCGGCCGGGGTGCTGGGCTCGGTGAGGTCGAAATCAAAGTCGATGTCGGCGCTGGGCGCGGTGGCTGTTTCAGCGGGTACGGTCGCGGGCCCGGCGGGGTCGGTGCTCGGTTCGGTGGCCTGGGCCGACTCGCCAAAACCGAGGTCGATGTCGGGGGTCTCGACCGTCGCGGGTGCAGCCGCGGGGGCGCCGGCCTGGTACAACGGGTTGGCGGGGTCCAACACGCGGCCGGCGTCGCGGGCGGCGGCCCACTCCGGCCCTTCGCCAAAGGTCAGGTCGTACAACGCCTGGGCCTCGGTGTGGTAGGCATCGGTGTCGGCGCGCTGCGCCAGGATCTCCAGCAGCTTGGCCCGCACCGGCAGGCGGTCGGGGTGCAGCCGCAGGGCTTCGCGCAGGATTTCCTCGGCCTGCTGGTCGCGGCCATAGGCCAGGTACACGTCGGCCTCGGCCACCGGGTCCACGTCACCGCCGGCGTCGAGCTGGCTGGGCGAGTACATCATGGACGACACCGGGGCGTCTTCGCTGGTGTCGACCGACTGGCCCTCGGCCTCGCTCTGGGCGGCATCCGGGCTGTCGTCGTCGGGCAGGGCGGCGGCCTTGCGCTGGCGCAGACGCAACAACACCAGCAAGCCGAGGAGGGCCGCGGCACCACCGGCCCCGGGCAGGGCCCAGGGGTGACCCAGCAGCTCGGCCAGGAAGCCGGCGCTGGCCGCGGGCGGCGGTGCCGTTGGCGGGGTGGATGCAGGTGCGGGCGCAGGAGCGGGTTCGGGCGCTGGCACGGGCAGCGGTGGCGCCACCGGCAAGGCTGGGGCCGCGGTCGGCTCGGTCGGGCTGTCGGTCGGTGGCGGGGGCGCGTCGGCCGGGGCGGTGCTGGCGCGCAACTGCTCCAGCTGTTCCAGGTTGCGGGCCAGTTCTTGCTGTCGGTCGGCGGCGGCGTCGCGCTGGCGGGCCTGGGCGATCTGGGCTTCGGCGCTGTCGCGGGCCGCATCGACCGCTTTGGACAGGGTGAGCTTGTCGGCGGCGGCCTCGGTCGGCCGGGTGTCGGTGACCTCGGTCTGCACCTGGCCGGCGGCGGCGCGTTCGGGGGCGGCCTGGGTCGGTGTGGCCGCGGCCAGGCGGCGCCGGTACTCGTTGAAGTCGCGGCTTTGCGCCGAGATCAGGCGCCGCGCTTCCTGGGGGTCGATGGCCGCCACGGACTGGCTGTCGGGCAGGTCGAGCACCACGCCGGCCTTGAGCCGGTTCACGTTCTGGCCCGCAAAGGCCGACGGGTTGGCGCGCAGCAGGCCCACCAGCATCTGTTCCAGGCTCACCTCGGCGGGCTTGTGCGCCGCCGCGATGCGGCCGGCGGTGTCGCCGCGCACGACCTGGACCTGGCGCGTCGCCGTGTCGGCGGCCGGCACCGGCGCGGCGGCTGCCGGGGCCGACGGGCGGGCGGGGGCGGTTGCCCGCGGTGGGGTGGCCGCGGTGGCGCTGGCAGGGGGCGGACTGGGGGCCCGGGCCGGGGCCGTCACGGCCGGCAGCAGCGGTGCGGCCGCGGCGGCGCGCAGGTTCGGCGGGTCGAACAGCAGGGTGTAGCCACGCAGCAACTGGCCGTTGGCCCAGGACGCCTGCAACACCAGGTCGAGGAAGGGTTCGTTCACCACCCGGTTGCTGCGCATCCGGACCACGGTGCGGCCGTCGGGCCGCTGCACCAGCTCAAAGGCCAGGTCGCCCAGCAAGGGGTTGTAGTCCATGCTGGCGGCGCGAAAGCGCTCCAGCGGCGCCACACCGATCTGCAGGCTGGCGGCTTCGTCGGGGGTGATGGAGGGGACATCGATCTCGGCCCGCAGCGGTTCGCCCAACAGCGACTGCACCGACACCCGGCCCAGGGCCAGGGCCCAGGCGTTGCCCGCGGTCAGCGCGGTGACCAGCGCCACCGCCCCGGCCACGCTGCGCAGAATGCCGCGCGGGCCGCCGGGGGTCTGCCTCGGGGTGGTCGATGCGGTCTGTTGGTTGCTAGGCTTGTGGTGCACGAAATCCCCTACCGTGTGTGGCGAGAAATCACCATAGCATCAACGCCTTATGGTGACAAGCTCAGGCGCAGCATGAGCGCTGCCCGTGGCGCCGCAGGGCCGCCACAGACCGCCCACCGTTGCGTTGCAGCCACGGGGGCGGTGCCTGGGGTGTGACTATACCCTCACGCGTCCAGCAAAATGCGCAGCATGCGGCGCAGCGGTTCGGCCGCGCCCCAGAGCAGCTGGTCGCCGATCACGAAGGCGGACACATACTCGGGGCCCATGTTGAGCTTGCGCACGCGGCCCACGCCCACTTCCAGGCCGCCGGTGATGGCGGCGGGGGTGAGTTCCTTGACGGTGATGGCGCGGTCGTTCGGCACCCACTTCACCCAGGGGTTGCCGCTCTTGATGATGGACTCGATGTCTTCGAGAGGCAGGTCCTTCTTCAGCTTGAGCGTCAGCGCCAGGCTGTGGCAGCGCATGGCGCCGATGCGCACGCACAGGCCGTCCACCGGAATGGTTTGCTCGGTGCCCAGGATCTTGTTGACCTCGGCCTGGCCTTTCCATTCCTCCTTGGACTGGCCGTTGGGCAACTGCACGTCGATCCAGGGGATCAGGCCACCGGCCAGCGGGGCGCCGAAGAACTCGGTCGGCACGTCTTCGCGGATGGTCTGGGCGACCTTGCGGTCGATCTCCAGGATGGCGGAGGCGGGCGTGGCCAGTTCGTCGGCCACGGCGGCGTGCACCACGCCCATGCCCTTGAGCAGTTCGCGCATGTGGTTGGCGCCACCGCCGGAAGCGGCCTGGTAGGTCATGGAGCTGACCCACTCCACCAGCCCTTCACGGAACAGCCCGCCCAGCCCCATCAACAGGATGGAGTTGGTGCAGTTGCCGCCGATCCAGTTCTTGCCGCCGGCGGCCAGCGCCTTGCGGATCACGCCATCGTTCACCGGGTCCAGGACGATGACGGCGTCGGACTCCATGCGCAGCGACGAGGCCGCGTCGATCCAGTGGCCTTGCCAGCCGCTGGCGCGCAGCTTGGGGAACACCTCTTTGGTGTAGTCGCCGCCCTGGCAGGTGATCACGATGTCGCACTGGGCCAGCGCCGCGATGTCGTTCGCGTCCTGCAGCGTCTGGTGCGCCTTGGCCATCGCCGGGGCGGGGCCGCCGGTGTTGGACGTGGAAAAGAAAATGGGTTCGATGTGCTCGAAATCGCCCTCGGCGACCATGCGGTCCATCAACACCGAGCCGACCATGCCGCGCCAGCCGACCAAACCTACCAACTTGCTCATGTCAAACGCCCTTTCAAGTGAAACAAAAACGGTCCAGACCAGACCTGTTTACCCCGGCTCGTCTGGGCCAGGAAGGGCGCACGACGATACCGGAGCCGATCAGCTCTTAATAATGGTCGTGGTTTTGGTGGTGATTGCGCGCACGGCCCCGCCTGCCTGGGCGGCAGCAGCGGTGTTCAGGGCGAACGGGCAGGCGGCAAACATGCCCCGATTGTAATGTAATGATTCCTGTCGTACGCTTACAGCGCCTGGGCCCCTGATCAGACCCCGGTGGCTGGGGCCCTGGGTGCAGGGCACACAACCCTTGGGAGACGCCATGTTCAGAAATCGGTGGGTGAAGGGCACGTGGTTGCTGCTGTGCGCCTTGTGGGCCGTGCCCGCCATGGCGCGCGACATCGTGTTCCAACCGGTCGCCGAAGGCGTGTTCGCCTTCATTGGGGACACGGGTGGCCGCAGCTACGACAACGACGCCATCAACGCCAATCTGGGGCTGGTGGTGACCAGCGCCGGCGCGGTGCTGATCGACAGCGGGGCCAGTTACCGCGGTGCCCAGAAGGTGGCCGCGGCGGCCCGCCAAGTCACAGACCAGCCCATACGCTGGGTGATCAACACCGGCAACCAGGACCACCGCTGGCTGGGCAACGGCTACTTCAAGGAACAGGGGGCAGAAATCCTGGCCCATGTGGCGGGCCGCACCCACATGCAGGACGCTGGCGGGCAGATGGTGGGGCGGCTGCGACCGATTCTGAAAGACAAGCTCAGGGGCACCGTGCCCACCCTGCCGAGCCGTTGGCTGGAGGGGCCCGAGAACACCCTGTCGCTGGGTGGCACAGACATCCGTGTGCTGCACCGTGGCGGTGGCCACACGCCAGGCGACATCCTCCTGTGGCTGCCCGCGTCACAGGTGGCGTTTGCGGGCGACGTGGTTTACGTGGAACGGATGCTGGGGATGAACCCGGCCAGCCGCACCCAGCCATGGCTGGACTCGTTTGCGGCACTGGAAGCGCTGCAGCCCCGCACCATCGTCCCCGGGCACGGCGGGCCCACCACCTTGGCACAGGCCCAGAAAGACACGCGTGACCTGCTGCGGGCCCTGCGCCAACACATGGGCCAGGCGCTGGAGGACATGCAGGACATGGACAGCGCCATCAAATCCCTGGACCCGGCGCCGTTCCAGTACCTGCTGCACGCAGACGTGTGGCTGCCGCAGTTGGCCAACCGCACCTACCTGGACATGGAAAAGGAGTGAGCCACGGTCTTCAGTGGCCCACGACTCCTTGGGCGGAGGTGCTCAGCCCAGGGCTTTGAGCACCGCATCGCCCATTTGCGCGGTGCCCACCTTGGTGGTGCCTGCGCTGTAGATGTCGGGGGTGCGCAGCCCTTGGGCCAGCACCTGTTGCACGGCCGCTTCGATGCGGTCGGCCGCTTCGGGCTGGTTCAGGCTGAAGCGCAGCATCATGGCCGCGCTCAGAATGGTGGCCAGCGGGTTGGCCACGCCCTTGCCGGCGATGTCGGGGGCGCTGCCGTGGCTGGGTTCGTACAAGCCCTGGCCCTTGGCGTTCAGGCTGGCCGAAGGCAGCATGCCGATGGAGCCGGTCAGCATGGAGGCTTCGTCGGACAGGATGTCGCCGAACATGTTGCCGGTCACCAGCACGTCAAACGCCTTGGGCGCCTTCACCAGCTGCATGGCGGCGTTGTCCACGTACATGTGCTGGAGTTCCACGTCGGGGTACTGCGCGTGCACCTCGGTGACCACGTCCTTCCAGAATTGGAAAGTTTCCAGCACGTTGGCCTTGTCCACGCTGGTGACCTTCTTGTTGCGCTTGCGTGCGGCCTGGAAGGCCACGTGGGCGATGCGCTCGATCTCCGGCTTGGAGTAGCGCATGGTGTCGAAGGCTTCTTCCGCGCCGGGGAAGTGCCCGTCGGTGGCCACGCGGCGACCGCGGGGTTGGCCGAAATAAATGTCGCCGGTCAGTTCACGGATGATCAGGATGTCCAGGCCCGCGATCAGCTCGGGCTTGAGGCTGGACGCGCCCACCAACTGCTCGTAGCAGATGGCCGGGCGGAAGTTGGCGAACAGCCCCATGTGCTTGCGCAGGCCCAGAATGGCTTGCTCGGGGCGCAGCGGGCGGTCCAGCGTGTCGTACTTCCAGTCGCCCACGGCGCCGAACAGCACCGCGTCGCTGTCCATGGCCAGCTTCAGGGTGGATTCGGGCAGGGGGTGGCCGTGGGCGTCGAAGGCCGCACCTCCGACCAGTGCCTGTTCCATCTCGAACGGGAGGTCGAGGGCGTGGAGGACCTTGACGGCTTCGGTGACGATTTCGGTGCCGATGCCGTCACCGGGGAGAACTGCGATCTTCATCTGGGGTGGGCGCCACGGACGCCAATGAGGGAACACGGTGGCAGCCCCCGAGGGGACTGCGGACGGAGGGACGTGGGCGTTTCAGCCGACGAAGGTGCGGGCCAGCCAGGGCTTGGTGGCCAGGCGCTCGGCCTCGTAGGCCTGGATCTTGTCCTTGTGGCGCAGCGTCAGACCGATGTCGTCGAGCCCGTTGAGCAGGCAGTATTTGCGGAAGGGCTGCACCTCGAAGGGGATCTCCTCGCCCTGCGGCTGCACGATGACCTGGCGCTCCAGGTCGATGGTCAGCCGGTAGCCGGGGAAGGCGTGGACCGCGTCGAACAGCTGGCTCACCGTGGCCTCGGGCAGCACGATGGGCAGCAGACCGTTCTTGAAGCAGTTGTTGAAGAAGATGTCGGCAAAACTCGGCGCGATGACGGCGCGAAAGCCGTACTGGTCGATGGCCCAGGGCGCGTGTTCGCGGCTGGAGCCGCAGCCGAAATTCTTGCGCGCCAACAGAATGGAGGCGCCCTGGTAGCGCGGCTGGTTCAGCACAAAGTCCGGGTTGGGCGTGCGTTGGCTTTCCGGCACGCCGGGCTGGCCCGGCTGGTCCAGGTAGCGCCACTCGTCGAACAGGTTGGGGCCAAAGCCGGTCTTGCGGATCGACTTCAGAAACTGCTTGGGGATGATGGCGTCGGTGTCGACGTTCTCGCGGTCCATGGGGGCCACCAGGCCCTGGTGCACGGTGAATTGCTGCATGCTGGCTTACTTCGCGGCGTCTTGGAGGACCTGACCGCCTTTTTGAACGTCTTTGCCGATGCCGGCCACGGTGTTGCAACCCGTCAGGGCCACCAGAGCCAGGACGGAGATCATCAGCGCATAGGTCTTTTTCATGGCAGGGTTCCTTTCGGTGGGGGGTCAGGCGAACTGACGGATGTCGACGAAATGGCCGTGGATGGCGGCGGCGGCGGCCATGGCCGGGCTGACCAGGTGGGTGCGCCCACCCGCGCCCTGGCGGCCTTCGAAGTTGCGGTTGCTGGTGCTGGCGCAGCGCTCGCCCGGCTCCAGCCGGTCGGCGTTCATGGCCAGGCACATGGAGCAGCCGGGCTCGCGCCATTCAAAGCCCGCGGCCTTGAAAATCTCGTGCAGACCCTCGCGTTCGGCCTGGGCCTTGACCAGACCAGAACCCGGCACCACCATGGCCAGCTTCACGTCCTTGGCGACTTTCTGGCCCAGCTTCTTCACCACCGCGGCGGCCTCGCGCATGTCCTCGATGCGGCTGTTGGTGCAAGAGCCGATGAACACCTTGTCGACGTGGATGTCGGCCAGCGCCTTGCCCGGTTGCAGGCCCATGTAGGTCAGGGCGCGCTCCATGGCGTTGCGCTTGTTCGGGTCCTTTTCCTGGTCCGGGTCGGGCACGGCGGCGGTCACCGGCAGCACCATTTCGGGCGAGGTGCCCCAGGTCACCTGCGGCAGGATCTCGGCGGCGTTGAGCTCGACCACGGTGTCGAACACCGCGTCCGGGTCGGAATGCAGGGTGCGCCAGTGGGCCACGGCCTGGTCCCACTCGACCCCGGTCGGGGCCATGGGGCGGCCTTTGACGTACTCCAGGGTTTTGTCGTCCACCGCCACCAGGCCGGCGCGGGCGCCGCCTTCAATGGCCATGTTGCACACCGTCATGCGGCCTTCCATGCTCAGCGCGCGGATGGCGCTGCCACCGAATTCGATGGTGTAGCCGGTGCCACCGGCGGTGCCGATCTTGCCGATGATGGCCAGCACGATGTCTTTGGCGCCGCAGCCTTGGGGCAGTTGGCCTTCGACCTTGACCAGCATGTTCTTGGCCTTTTTGGCCAGCAGGGTCTGGGTCGCCATCACGTGCTCGACCTCGGAGGTGCCGATGCCGTGGGCCAGCGCGCCAAAGGCACCGTGGGTGGAGGTGTGGCTGTCGCCACAGACCACGGTCATACCGGGCAGGGTGGCGCCGTTTTCCGGGCCCACCACGTGCACGATGCCCTGGCGCTGGCTCATGAAGGGGAAGAACGCCGCCGCGCCGAACTCGGCGATGTTGCTGTCCAACGTGGTGATCTGTTCCTTGCTGATGGGATCGGCGATGCCGTCGTAGCCCAGTTCCCAGCCGGTGGTCGGGGTGTTGTGGTCGGCGGTGGCCACCACCGAGCTGACGCGCCAGAGCTTGCGGCCGGCCACGCGCAGGCCTTCAAACGCCTGCGGGCTGGTGACTTCGTGCACCAGGTGGCGGTCGATGTAGAGCACCGCGGTGCCGTCTTCCTCGGTGTGGACAACGTGCTCGTCCCAGATCTTGTCGTAAAGGGTGCGTCCCATGTGTGGCAATCTTTGGAATAGGGGCCGGGCGGTACCGCTCGGACCGCCTATTTTAGGCGCAGGAAAGCGAAAGCCCGCGGGCGCGGGCTTTCGTGCAAGGGGCAGGGGCTGGGCCCCTTGGCCTCAACGCTGGGCCAGCGGCGGCACGTCGCGGCGCGGCGAACCGGTGAACAGCTGGCGCGGGCGGCCGATCTTGTACTCGGGGTCGCTGATCATCTCGTTGAGCTGGGCGATCCAGCCCACGGTGCGGGCCAGGGCGAAGATGCCGGTGAACAGGTTCACCGGGATGCCAATGGCGCGCTGCACGATGCCGGAGTAGAAGTCCACGTTCGGGTACAGCTTGCGGCTGACGAAGTAGTCGTCTTCCAAGGCGATCTTCTCCAGCTCCTTGGCCAGCTTGAACAGCGGGTCGTTCTGCAGACCCAGTTCCTGCAGCACCTCGTTGCAGGTTTCCTGCATGAGTTTGGCGCGCGGGTCGTAGTTCTTGTAGACGCGGTGACCGAAGCCCATCAGTTTGACGCCGGAGTTCTTGTCCTTGACCTTCTCCATGAACTCGCCGACCTTGGCCACGCCACCGCTGGCCTGGATTTCTTCCAGCATGTTCAGGCAGGCCTCGTTGGCGCCGCCGTGGGCCGGGCCCCACAGGCAGGCCACGCCGGCGGCGATGGCCGCGAACGGGTTGGTGCCCGACGAACCGCACAGGCGCACGGTGGAGGTGGAGGCGTTCTGCTCGTGGTCGGCGTGCAGGATGAAGATGCGGTCCAGGGCACGTTCCAGCACCGGGTTGACCTTGTACTCCTCGCACGGGGTGCCGAACATCATGCGCAGGAAGTTGCCGGCGTACGACAGGTCGTTGCGCGGGTACATGTAGGGCTGGCCGATCTTGTACTTGTAGGCCATGGCCACGAGCGTCGGCATCTTGGCGATCAGGCGGATCGCGGCGACGTGGCGGTGCTCGGGGTTGTTGATGTCGGTGCTGTCGTGGTAGAAGGCCGACAGGCCGCCCACCAGACCGGTCAGCACGGCCATCGGGTGCGCGTCACGGCGGAAGCCGCGCAGGAAGAACTGCATCTGCTCGTTGACCATGGTGTGGTTGATCACGAGGCTGTGGAAGTCCTTGCGCTGGGTCTCGTTGGGCAGTTCGCCGTTGAGCAGCAGGTAGCAGGTGTCGAGGTAGTCACAGCCGGTGGCCAGCTGTTCGATCGGGTAGCCGCGGTACAGCAACTCGCCCTTGTCGCCGTCGATGTAGGTGATGGCCGACTGGCAGGACGCGGTGGACAGGAAGCCCGGGTCGTAGGTGAACATGCCGGTCTGGGCGTACAGCTTGCGGATGTCGATGACGTCCGGACCGATGTTGCCGGCGTAGACCGGCAGTTCCACGCTGGGCGCACCGTTGCTGAACGACAGGGTGGCTTTGTTGTCAACGAGTTTCATTCGTCTTCCTTGTGAATGGTGGGCTTCAATGAACCGGGGACGCGCGCAGCACGTCCAGCAGTTCCACGACTTCCTCGGTGGCCAGCGCGCCTTGCGGTTCAACCCGGCGCAACAGCAGATCGAGCAGATCGTTGTCGGACAGGTCCATGAGGGTGTTCATGGCGCGGGCCTGACGGACGGTGATGCCAGATTCGTGCCTGGCAAAAAAACGCTCGATGAACAGGTCGTTTTCGAGCAATCCACGGCGGCAACGCCACCTGAGCTTGCTCAGGGCGCGTTCGTCGAGCAGGGCGTTGTCGTCCATGGTGCAAACCGGTGCACGCTCAGACCGAGCGCAGCACCATCATTTCCTTGATCTTGCCGATGGCCTTGGTCGGGTTCAGACCCTTGGGGCAGACGTCGACGCAGTTCATGATGGTGTGGCAGCGGAACAGGCGGTACGGGTCTTCCAGGTTGTCCAGGCGCTCGCTGGTGGCGTGGTCGCGGCTGTCGGCGATGAAGCGGTAGGCCTGCAGCAGACCGGCCGGGCCGACGAACTTGTCCGGGTTCCACCAGAAGCTGGGGCAGCTGGTCGAGCAGCTCGCGCACAGGATGCACTCGTACAAGCCGTTGAGCTCTTCGCGCTCTTCGGGGCTCTGCAGGCGCTCTTTCTCGGGCGGCTGGGTCGGGTTGATCAGGTAGGGCTTGACCGAGTGGTACTGCTTGAAGAACAGCGTCATGTCCACGATCAGGTCGCGCACCACCGGCAGGCCGGGCAGCGGCTTCAACACGATGTCGCCCTTGAGGGTGTTCATGTTGGTCAGGCAGGCCAGACCGTTCTTGCCGTTGATGTTCATCGCGTCCGAACCGCACACGCCTTCGCGGCAGGAGCGGCGGAAGGAGATGGTGGGGTCCAGCTCCTTGAGCTTCATCAGCGCGTCGAGCAGCATGCGCTCCTGGCCGTCCAGTTCGACCTGGATGGTCTGCATGTAGGGCTTGGCGTCCTTCTCGGGGTCGTAGCGGTAGATCTTGAAAGTGCGTTTGGCCATCGTGTGCTCCAACTCGGTGCGCGGTTAGAAGGTGCGGACCTTCGGGGGAACGGAATCCACCGTCAGCGGCTTGAGGTTGACGGGCTTGTAGGTCAGCGAGTTGTCGGCGCTGTGCCACAAGGTGTGCTTCATCCACTCCTTGTCGTTGCGGCCCAGCGGGAACTCGGCGTCGTCGGCGGGGCGCTCGTAGTCGTTGACGGTGTGGGCGCCGCGGCACTCGTGGCGGGCGGCGGCCGAGGTCATGGTGGCCTGGGCGGCTTCCATCAGGTTCTCGACTTCCAGCGCCTCGATGCGGGCGGTGTTGAACACCTTGGACTTGTCCTTGAGGCCGATGTTGGCCACGCGGTCGCGCAGGGCGTTGATCTTCTTCACGCCCTCGTCCATGCTGGCCTGGGTGCGGAACACGCCCGCGTGCTGCTGCATGGTGGCGCGCATGTCGTTGGCCACGGTCTGGGCGTACTCGCCGCTGGTGGCGCTGTCCAGGCGGGCCAGGCGGGCCAGGGTGCGGTCGGCCGCATCCTTGGGCAGGTCCTTGAACTCGGCCTTGGGGTTGACGTTGGCAACGATGTGGTTGCCGGCCGCACGGCCGAAGACCAGCAGGTCGAGCAGCGAGTTGGTGCCCAGGCGGTTGGCGCCGTGCACCGACACGCAGGAGCATTCGCCCACCGCGTACAGGCCGTTGACCACCTTCTGGCCACCGTTGCCGTCGGGGGTGACGACCTGGCCGTTGATGTTGGTCGGGATGCCGCCCATCTGGTAGTGGATGGTGGGCACCACGGGGATCGGCTCGCGGGTGATGTCGACGTTGGCGAAGTTCACGCCAATTTCGTACACCGACGGCAGGCGCTTGTGGATGGTGTCGGCGTCCAGGTAGCTGAAGTTCAGCAGCACGTGGTCCTTGTTCGGGCCACAGCCCCGGCCTTCCTTGATTTCCTGGTCCATGCAGCGGGACACGAAATCGCGCGGCGCCAGGTCTTTCAGGGTGGGCGCGTAGCGCTCCATGAAGCGTTCGCCTTCGGCGTTGACGAGGTAAGCGCCTTCGCCGCGGCAGCCTTCGGTCAGCAGCACGCCCGCGCCGGACACGCCGGTCGGGTGGAACTGCCAGAACTCCATGTCTTGCAGCGGGATGCCGGCGCGCGCCGCCATGCCCAGGCCGTCACCGGTGTTGATGAAGGCGTTGGTAGAGGCGGCGAAGATGCGGCCGGCACCGCCGGTGGCCAGCATCACGGTCTTGGCTTCGAGGATGTAGGTTTCGCCGGTTTCCATTTCCAGCGCGGTCACGCCCACGACATCGCCGTCGCTGTTGCGGATCAGGTCCAGCGCCATCCATTCCACGAAGAAAGTGGTGCGGGCCGACACGTTCTGCTGGTACAGGGTGTGCAGCATGGCGTGGCCGGTGCGGTCGGCGGCGGCACAGGCGCGCGGCACGGCCTTTTCACCGTAGTTGGCGGTGTGGCCGCCGAACGGGCGCTGGTAGATGGTGCCGTCCGGGTTGCGGTCGAAAGGCATGCCGAAATGCTCGAGTTCGTAAACGACCTTCGGCGCTTCGCGGCACATGAATTCGATCGCGTCCTGGTCGCCGAGCCAGTCGGAGCCTTTGACAGTGTCGTAGAAGTGGTAGTGCCAGTTGTCCTCGTTCATGTTGCCCAGCGAGGCACCGATACCGCCTTGCGCAGCGACGGTGTGCGAACGGGTGGGGAACACCTTGGACAGCACGGCCACGTTGAGGCCGGCGCGGGCCAGTTGCAGCGACGCGCGCATGCCGGAGCCACCGGCGCCGACGATCACGACGTCAAAGCGGCGGCGGGGCAGGGAAGAAGTGGTCGACATGAATCAGAGCCTCCAGAGGACTTGAAAGGCCCAGCCGGCGCAGCCAACCAGCCAGACGATGGTGAACACATGCAGAGCCAGGCGCAGGCCCACGGGTTTGACGTAGTCCATCCAGATGTCGCGCACGCCGACGAAGGCGTGCCACATCAGGGCGATGATGACCGCGAAGGTCAGGAACTTCATCCATTGGGCGGCGAAGATGCCGGCCCAGGTTTCGTAGCCGATCGGGCCACTGGAGAAGATCACCTGGGCCAGCAGCACCACGGTGAACAGGGCCATGAGGCCCGCGCTGATGCGCTGCATCAGCCAGTCGCGCATGCCGTAGTGGGCGCCGGTGACGACGCGCTTGGAGCCGTAGTTGACGGACATGGTTTTTACTCCGGTTGAATCAGTACAGGCCGAACAGCTTGGCGCCCAGCACGGCGGTCAGGCCCAGGCCCAGCACCAGGGTGACCACGGCGGACGACTTGCCGAATTCCTTGGTCACGCTGTGGGTGGCGTCCATGTAGAGGTGGCGCACACCGGCGATGAAGTGGTGCAGGTAGCCCCAGATCAGGCCCAGCACCACCAGCTTGACGAACCAGCCCGGCACGAAACCGATGCCGGCGCTGAAGGCCGAGGTGAAGGTCTCGAAGGAGATTTCCGAGGACAGGGAGGTGTCGAACATCCAGATGATGAAGGGCATCAACAGGAACATCAGCAGGCCGCTGACGCGGTGCAGGATGGACACCCAGCCCGCCGCCGGCAGGCGGTAGGTGGTCAGGTCCTTGAACGCATTGATGTTGCGGAACTCGGGCCGTTTTTTGCTCAGCTCTGTCATGGAAGAACTCTCGGTTGGCTTGAAGACGGTGAAATGACCAACATGTGACTGTGGGGCATCACGCTGACGGAAAACTGTCGGATTCTATTGCAATGCAACATACGGTTTCGGGTGGTGACCGGATGCAAAGCCCCTTCAGCTCAGTTGGTTGCGGTAGTGGTGGCTGTCGGTGCGGTACAGGCCGCGGCGCAACTCCATGGGCACGTCGTTGTAGGTGTAGGCGATGCGCTCGACGCTCAGCAGTGGCGAGCCTTCGGGCACCTGCAGCCGTTCGGCGGTGGCGGCGTCGGCGGCCACGGCTTTGACCTTTTCTTCGGCGCGCACCATGCGCACCCCGAACTGGGTCTCGAACAGGGCGTACATGGCGCCCTGGTGCTGGGCCAGGGTTTCCAGCGTCAGGCCCTTGAAGGCGTTGCCGTGCAGCCAGAGGTCTTCGGCGATGGTGGGCACGTCGCCAAACGACAGCACCCGGCTGACCTGAATCAGCGGCTCGCCGCCGCGCAGGCCCAGGGCCTGGGTGATCTCCACCGGTGCCCGCAGCCGGCGGCAGGCGATGATCTGGCGCTGCGCCGGGCCTTCGCTGTCGAGCGTGCCGATGTCGGGGTGCAACCGCAGGAAGCGGTACTGGATGTGCTGCTCGGCGTGGGTGGCGACGAAAGTGCCCTTGCCCTGGCGCCGCACCAGCAGGTTGTCGGCGGCCAGCTCGTCGATGGCCTTGCGCACCGTGCCCTGGCTGACCTTGTAGCGCGCGGCCAGTTCCAGCTCGCTCGGGATCGGGTCGCCCGGCTTCCATTCGCCCCCTTGCAGGCTCTGCAGGATCAGGGTTTTGATCTGCTGGTACAGCGGGCTGAAAGCGGGCGTGCTCGGGGCGACACCGGTCCCGGCGGGCGGTGGGCCGTCGCTGGGCGCGGGGCTGGCGGGGTCTGGGTTGGCTTGCATGGTGCTGACGCAATCATATCTTATATAAGACATAAGACAAATTGACGGTCGCGGGTTTACCAGAGTACACTTGCACGGATTTGTTTTTCTTCAACCGTTCCTTATCTGGAGTGTTTTCATGAGCAAGAAGCCCGTTCGCGTGGCCGTCACCGGTGCCGCAGGTCAAATTGGTTACGCCCTGTTGTTCCGCATCGCCTCGGGCGAGATGCTGGGCAAGGACCAGCCGGTGATTCTGCAGCTGCTGGAAATCCCCGACGAAAAAGCTCAGAAAGCCCTCAAGGGCGTGATGATGGAGCTGGAAGACTGCGCCTTCCCGCTGCTGGCCGGCATGGAAGCCCATTCCGACGCCATGACCGCCTTCAAGGACACCGACTACGCCCTGCTGGTGGGTGCCCGTCCGCGTGGCCCCGGCATGGAGCGCGCCGACCTGCTGGCCGCCAACGCCCAGATCTTCACCGCCCAGGGCAAGGCCCTGAACGCCGTGGCTTCCCGCGACGTGAAAGTGCTGGTGGTGGGCAACCCCGCCAACACCAACGCCTACATCGCCATGAAGAGCGCCCCGGACCTCAAGCCCGGCAACTTCACCGCCATGCTGCGCCTGGACCACAACCGCGCCGCGTCGCAAATCGCGGCCAAGACCGGCAAGGCCGTCAAGGACATCGAGCAACTGGCCGTGTGGGGCAACCACTCGCCCACCATGTATGCCGACTACCGTTTCGCCACCATCAACGGCGAATCCGTCAAGGACATGATCAACGACCAGGTGTGGAACGAAACCGTGTTCCTGCCGACCGTGGGCAAGCGCGGCGCCGCCATCATTGAAGCGCGTGGCCTGTCTTCCGCCGCTTCCGCCGCCAACGCCGCCATCGACCACATGCGCGACTGGGCCCTGGGCACCAACGGCAAGTGGGTGACCATGGGCATCCCGTCGCAGGGCTGGTACGGCATTCCGAAGGACGTGATGTTCGGCTTCCCCGTGACCTGCGAAAACGGCGAGTACAAGGTCGTGGAAGGCCTGTCCATCGACGCGTTCAGCCAGGCTTGCATCGACAAGACCCTGAAAGAGCTGACCGACGAGCAGGCCGGCGTGGCCCACCTGCTGTAATTTTCACGGCCCGGACACGCATGCACCCCCGCCAAGTGTTGTTGGGCGCGCAAGCGGCCGCTGCCATGCTGCCGGTGTGCGACCACTACAGTGGCGTGGAGGTGCGCATGCGCAAGAGCCTGGCCTTGCAGGCCGAGTTCGTGCAGCGCCTTGGCGCCTGCGTGTTCGACGTGACGCTGGACTGCGAGGACGGCGCCCCGGTGGGCGGCGAGGCGGAGCACGCCGCGCTGGTCACCGAACTGGTGCAGGGGCTGGACTTGTCCGGCCCGGTGCGTCAGCGCGTGGGCGTGCGCGTGCACCCGGTGGACCACCCGGCGTTCGAGGCCGATGTGGCCCACATCGTGGGCAACGTGGCCGACCGCCTGGCCTACCTGATGGTGCCCAAGGTGGAGTCGGTGGCCGATGTGGAGCTTGCCGTGCAGGCTCTGGACGCGGCCGGCGGGGGGGAACTGCCCTTGCACGTGCTGATCGAGTCGCCGCTGGCGGTGCACCGCGCCTTCGACATTGCCGCGCACCCGCGCGTGCAGTCGCTCAGCTTTGGTCTGATGGATTTTGTCTCCGCCCACGGCGGGGCCATCCCTTCCGCTGGCATGGGCGTGGCCGGGCAGTTCAGCCACCCGCTGGTGCTGCGCGCCAAGCTCGACATCGCCAGCGCGGCGCACGCCCACGGCAAGGTGCCGTCGCACTGCGTGGTGACCGAATTCAAGGACACCGAGGCCCTGCGCCAGGCCGCCCGCCAGGCGGCCCAGTCGCTGGGCTACACCCGCATGTGGAGCATCCACCCGGACCAGATCGTGCCCATTCTGGAAGCCTTCGCGCCCCCGGCGCAGGAGGTGGACACCGCGGCCGAGATCGTGTTGGCCGCCCAGGCCGCCGACTGGGCCCCGATTTCGCACCGGGGCCACTTGCACGACCGGGCCAGTTACCGTTATTTTTGGCAGGTGCTGGAACGGGCGCACCAGACCGGGTGCGTGCTGCCCGAACCGGTGCGCCATTTGTGGCCAACCGCACCCGGTGGGGGAGTGAACCATGCGTGAAACTGTCTGGCGCGCAGGCGTCGCCGGCCTGTGCTTGTGCGCAGGGCTGTGGCCACCCCTGGCCTGGTCGCGTGCGCCGGCCGGCCCCGTGGTGCCGGTCACGCTGGCGCCGCTGACCGAGGCGGAACACGCCATCGCCGCCAGGGTGCACGTGGGCGACCTGCCTTGCGAACTGGGGCAAAGCGTGCGCCTGCGCGCCGACGAGACCGCCCCGGGCCATTTCCACCTGCAGCTCAAGGCGCAGCGCTTTCACCTGCGGCCGGTGGCGTCCAGCACCGGCGCGGTGCGCCTGGAGGACCCGGCGCAGGGCGCGGTCTGGCTGCAGCTGGCCAACAAGTCGATGCTGATGAGCCAGAAACTCGGCCGTCGCCTGGTGGACGAGTGCGCCGGACCGGTGCAACGCGCCCAGGCCGAGGCCATGAAGCGCCACCCGGCACCGCATTTGCTTGACGTGGCACAGAGCCCACGTCTGGATTGAAGTTTTTTCAC
Source organism: Aquabacterium sp. A08 (assembly GCF_011742065.1). Classification (NCBI taxonomy): domain Bacteria; kingdom Pseudomonadati; phylum Pseudomonadota; class Betaproteobacteria; order Burkholderiales; family Sphaerotilaceae; genus Aquabacterium; species Aquabacterium sp. A08. The sequence continues at coordinate 2,311 of NZ_JAAQQT010000564.1, read as the reverse complement.
TGGAGTCAATGATGTTGCAAGCCTACCGTCAACATGCCGCCGAGCGCGCCGCGCTGGGCATCCCGCCGCTGCCGCTGGACGCCAAGCAAGTGGCCGAGCTGATCGAGCTGATCAAGAACCCGCCCGCCGGCGAAGAGGCGTTCCTGCTGGAACTGCTGACCCACCGCGTGCCGCCGGGCGTGGACGACGCCGCCAAGGTCAAGGCCAGCTTCCTGGCCGCCGTGGCCCACGGGGACGTGGCCGTGGCGCTGCTCTCCAAGGCCAAGGCCACCGAACTGTTGGGCACCATGGTGGGTGGCTACAACGTGCACCCGCTGATCGAGCTGCTGGACGACGCCGAAGTCGCGGGCGTGGCCGCCGAGGGCCTCAAGAAGACCCTGCTGATGTTCGACTTCTTCAACGACGTCGCCGACAAGGCCAAGGCCGGCAACGCCAAGGCCAAGGAAGTCATGCAGAGCTGGGCCGACGCCGAGTGGTTCACCAGCCGCCCGGAAGTCGAGAAGAAGATCACCGTCACCGTGTTCAAGGTGCCCGGCGAGACCAACACCGACGACCTGTCGCCCGCGCCCGACGCCTGGAGCCGCCCGGACATCCCGCTGCACTACCTGGCGATGCTGAAGAACACCCGCCCCGACGCGGCCTTCAAGCCCGAGGAAGACGGCAAGCGCGGCCCGATGCAGTTCATCGAAGACCTCAAGAAAAAGGGCCACCTGGTCGCCTACGTGGGCGACGTGGTCGGCACCGGTTCTTCGCGCAAGTCCGCCACCAACTCGGTGATCTGGGCCACCGGCCAGGACATCCCCTTCGTGCCGAACAAGCGCTTCGGCGGCGTGACGCTGGGCGGCAAGATCGCCCCCATCTTCTTCAACACCCAGGAAGACTCCGGTTCGCTGCCGATCGAAGTGGACGTGAGCCAGCTGGAAATGGGCGACGTGATCGACGTGCTGCCCTACGACGGCAAGCTGCTGAAGAACGGCGCCGAAGTGGCCTCGTTCGCCCTCAAGAGCGAGGTGCTGCTGGACGAAGTGCGCGCCGGCGGCCGCATCAACCTGATCATTGGCCGCAGCCTGACCGCCAAGGCGCGCGAGTTCCTGGGTCTGCCCGCTTCGACCCTGTTCCGCCTGCCCAAGGCGCCGGTCGAGTCCAAGGCCGGCTTCACCCTGGCGCAGAAGATGGTGGGCCGCGCCGTCGGCCTGCCGGAAGGCCAGGGCGTGCGCCCCGGCACCTACTGCGAGCCGAAGATGACCACCGTGGGTTCGCAAGACACCACCGGCCCCATGACCCGCGACGAGCTGAAGGACCTGGCCTGCCTGGGCTTCAGCGCCGACCTGGTGATGCAGTCCTTCTGCCACACCGCCGCCTACCCCAAGCCGGTGGACGTGAAGACCCACCGCGAACTGCCCGCCTTCATCAGCAACCGCGGCGGCGTGGCGCTGCGCCCGGGCGACGGCGTGATCCACAGCTGGCTCAACCGCCTGCTGCTGCCCGACACCGTGGGCACCGGCGGTGACTCGCACACCCGCTTCCCCATCGGCATTTCCTTCCCGGCCGGTTCCGGCCTGGTGGCCTTCGGTGCCGCCACCGGCGTGATGCCGCTGGACATGCCCGAGTCGGTGCTGGTGCGCTTCAAGGGCCAGATGCAGCCGGGCGTGACCCTGCGTGACCTGGTGCACGCCATTCCGCTGTACGCCATCAAGGCCGGTCTGCTGACCGTGGCCAAGGCCGGCAAGAAGAACGTGTTCTCGGGCCGCATCCTGGAAATCGAAGGTCTGCCGGACCTGAAGGTGGAGCAGGCGTTCGAGCTGTCCGACGCGTCGGCCGAGCGTTCCGCCGCCGGTTGCACCATCAAGCTCAACCCCGAGCCGATCAAGGAATACCTCACCAGCAACATCGTGCTGATGAAGAACATGATCGCCGAGGGCTACCAGGACGCCAAGACCCTGGCGCGCCGCATCGAGAAGGTGGAACAGTGGTTGGCCAACCCCAACCTGCTGGAAGCCGACCAAGACGCCGAGTACGCCGCCGTGATCGAGATCGACCTGGCCGACATCAAGGAGCCGATCGTCTGTTGCCCGAACGACCCGGACGACGCCAAGTTCCTGTCCGAAGTGGCCGGCACCCCGATCGACGAGTCCTTCATCGGTTCGTGCATGACCAACATCGGTCACTTCCGCGCCGCGGCCAAGCTGCTGGGCGGCCAGCGCGACATCCCCGTGAAAATGTGGGTGGCCCCGCCGACCAAGATGGACGAGAGCGAGCTGATCAAGGAAGGCCACTACGCCGCGTTCGGCACCGCCGGTGCCCGCACCGA
>NZ_JAAQQT010000563.1:0-9270 GCF_011742065.1 Aquabacterium sp. A08 | reverse complement strand
GCGCGGGCCTTGTGACCCGAGCCCCCAAGCCATGAAAAGCCCGACCGTTGCGGTGCTGCTGATCCTGTTGGGGGTCTATTTCCTGTTGTCCAACCTGGGGCTGGTCACGGTCAGCATCCGCCAGCTCATCGGGGTCTGGTGGCCGCTGATCCCGATCGCGGTGGGGGTGAGCTGGCTGGTGTCGTCCAGCAAGCGCTGACGGCGCCGCTCAACCCTTCGCCTGCAGCGCGTGGTACACGCGCACGGCACCGTAGGCGTCGTTGGCGGCGTACAGCAGCTGCGATTCGCTCAACTGCGGCGCGGCCCAGTTGGTGGTGGCGGTTTTTTTGGATTTGAGGAAGCGTTGCTGGAACAGCAGCGCGATGGCGGTTTTCAGGCCCACCTCGCGCCGGTGGCCGCGTTGGCGGAACACCGTGTTCAACTCCAGCACATTGGCCGGCTCCACGCCCAGTTTGTGCCGGATGCGCAGGCGGTCGTCCCGCAGGCCGAAGCCGGCCTTGACCGCGTCGGGCCAGGCCAGCAGGTCGGCCACCACGGCGCGGCAGTCGGGATCGTGCAACTGGAAGACCCAGGCCGCGTCCCGCGTGGCCAGTTGCACGGTGTGCGGGCCGTCCGAGGTCTGGTCGCGGTGGAAGGTGGGTTTGGATTCGGTGTCGAAGCCCCAGGCGCTGGCCTGTTGCAAGGTCTGGGCCGCCAGCCGGGCCTGTTCGGCGCTGTGGACCCGGTGGATGCGCGACAGGGGCAGGCGCTCGAACGGCTCGAGCAGGGCGATGGCTTCGGCGCTGGGGCAATGGGGGGCTGGGGTCATGGTGTGCGCCCGAGAATAACCGAGTCGGCGCGCTTGGCCGCATAATCGCGCTCCCGCCTCGGCGCCATGTCGGCGCCGCACGCCGCGGGCAGGACCGCCATGAAAAAAACCTTCTCCCTCCACGTCGAGGGCAAACACCCGGACCGTTTGCTGGACGCGATCAAGCACGAACTGAACAAATACGCCAAGCGCGAGCGGCGCAAACCCCTCCCCGAGGGCGTGCATTTCTGGGACTTTGACTGCAAGTTCGGCCCGGACGCCGACAGCGCCGAAGCGCTGCACCTGAACGACCTGAACGCCCGGCTGGACGCCGCGGCCCAAGCCGGTGCCCAGCAGGCGTACGTGGAAATCGTGGCCAAGCCCGGCGTGCGCCAGTTCGTCGCCCGACCGGACACCGCCACAGACGGCGCGGGGGACGACTGACCCGGCTCAGTCTTTCTTGGCCGTCTGCGCGGCGGCCGCGCGCAGCTTGTCTTTTTTGCTGGGGCGCTTGCCTTTGATGCCGCCGGTCCCGTCGCTGGCTGGGGTCGAGGGGGCTTCAGCTTCGGTGGGTTCAAACCCGGCCACGGTGTCCAGCGGCACCGCCAGTTGCTGGCGCTTCTGGATCAGTTGCCAATGGGCCAGCGTGGCGGCCGTGACCAGGCTGACGGCCACACCCGAGGCCCCGGCGCGCCCGGTGCGGCCGATGCGGTGCACATAGTCCACCGCCGAGCGCGGCAGGTCGAAGTTGACCACCACCGGCAACTGGGCGATGTCGATGCCTCGGGCCGCCAGGTCGGTGGTGACCATGACGTCGGCTTCGCCGTGCTTGAAGCCGGCCAGCACCTCGCGCCGGGCGCCCTGGGCCAGGCCGCCGTGGAAGGCGGTGGCGCGCAGGCCGCTGCGGTTCAGCTTGAACGCCAGGTGCTCGGCCGCGTACTGGCTGGACACGAACACCAGCACCGGCTTCCAGCGCTGCGTGTCGATCAGGTGGCGCAGCAGGGTGGCGCGGCGGGCGGTGTCCACCCGGTAGGCGCGCTGCTCGATGCGGGCCAAGTCCACCACGGTTTCGGGCACGTGCAGGCGTTCGGGCTGGTGCAGCAGGGCGTCGGCCAGGCTTTGCACCTCGGCCGGGAAGGTGGCCGAGAACAGCAGGTTCTGGCGGCGGGTGGGCAGCAGGTCGAGCACGCCGTAGAGTTCGTCGGCAAACCCCAGGTCGAGCAGCCGGTCGGCCTCGTCCAGCACCAAGTGCTGCACCGCATTCAGTCGCAGCGCCCCGCTGCGCACCAGGTCCAGCAAGCGCCCCGGGGTGGCCACCACGACTTCGGCACCGCCGCGCAGGTCCATCATCTGCGGGTTGATGGACACACCGCCGAACGCCAGCCCCACCTTCAGCGCCGGCTGGCCGTGGGTGGTGTGGCCGGGCAGGTGGCGCAGCAGCTCACGCAGCACGTCGCCGGCTTGCTGGGCCAGTTCGCGGGTGGGCACCAGCACCAGCGCGCGCGTGGGGCGCGGGCCGGGGCGCAGCGGCTCGGCCCACAGGCGTTGCAGCAGCGGCAGCAGGTAGGCGGCGGTTTTGCCCGAGCCGGTCTGGGCTTGCGCTTGCACGTCCGCGCCGCGCAGCACGGCGGGAATGGCCGCGGACTGGATGGGGGTGGGCGCGTCGTAGCCGAGGCGTTGCGTGGCGGTGACGAGGGCCGGGGTCAGTCCGAGGGCGGCAAAAGGCATGGGGTTCCTAGGCAGAGCGCTCAGCGCAGCACTTCCAGCAGGCGGTCCAGGCCGCCGTCGTTGATGGCGACCATGGCCTGCTCGCGCACCTTGGGCTTGGCGTGGTAGGCCACCGACAGACCGGCCGCGCCCATCATGGGCAGGTCGTTGGCACCGTCGCCCATAGCAATACACTGGTGCGGCTCGATGCCCAGCAGCGAGGCCACTTCCAGCAGCGTGCGGCGTTTTTCGGCGCCGTCGCAGATGTCGCCCCAGCATTGGTCCACCAGGCGGCCGGTGAGGGCGCCGCAGTGTGGACCATTTTCAATTTCCAGGATGTTGGAGCGCGCGAAGTCGATGCCCAGCCGCGCCTTGACGCGGTCGGCGAAGTAGGTGAAGCCGCCAGACACCAGCAGCACCTTCATGCCCGCCGCCTGGCAGGCGGCGATGAGCTCGGCCGCACCCGGGTTGATGCGCAGGCGTTCGGTATAAACCCGCTCCATGTCGGCCACGGTCACGCCTTGGAGCAGCGCCACGCGGCGGCGCAGGCTGTCTTTGAAGTCGGTGATTTCGCCGCGCATGGCGGCTTCGGTGATGGCGGCCACCTCGGCCTTGCGGCCCACCGCGTCGGCGATCTCGTCCACGCACTCGATGCTGATGAGGGTGGAGTCCATGTCGAAGGCGATGAGCTTGAAGTCGCTCAGGTTCAGCGGCGCGGTGAAGCCTTGGACGACAAGGCCGGGGGCGAATTCGGTGGCGGTCATGGGTGGGGGTATGGCGGGACGGCTGGTGCGGGCCAGGGGGGTGAAGCGCGCAGTGTAGCGGCACCCGGTCCCCCTAACAAAAAACCCGCCTGGCGGCGGGTGGGCTTGGGGAGGCGGGCGCTCAGCGCGGGAAGTAAGCCTTGGCTTTGTCCAGCTTGTAGCTCCAGGGCAGTTGGGCGTTCTTCCAGCCGTTGACCACGCGCTGGCCTTTGCGTGCGCCGTCTTTGGCGGTGTCGCCTTCAAAGCCCTCGGCCACCGAATAGACCTGGGTGTAGCCCGACAGCAGCAAGCGGTCGGCGGCCTTGGAACTGCGGTCGCCCGAGCGGCAGATCAGCACGATGGGGTCGGTCTTGCCCAGGCCCATGGCCTTGAGGCGGCGTTCGATTTCGGGCTCGAAGTCGGCGTTCGGTTCCAGCTTGTACATGCCGCGCTTGTCGTCCCAGTCCAGCATGATTTCCTGGTGTTCCACGTAGGGCACCAGGGCATCGGCGGCACTGGCCATGCCCACGTACATGGCCTCGGCCCGGGTGCGCACGTCGAACAGCGCCACTTTTTGCGGGGCGTTTTGCTTCATGTCCAAGGCTTGCTGGGGCGTCAGGTACAGGCCGGCCTTGCTCACCTTCACGTCGGGCAATTGGCCCCAGTGGGTCGATCCGGCGGGCCAGTCGCTGGCCCACGCGGTGGTGCTGACGATGGCAGCGGCCAGGCACAGGGGTTTGAACCAGGTCATGTCGTGTGTCCTCCTCTTGAAATATCAACGACTGATTATGTCCCGAGCTGGCTTGCAGCAAACTTTCGAGGGAGGCGGCCGTGACCGGGTTCATGCCCTGGCGGGAGCTTCCGCCGGGATGGGTTGGCCCAAAGAGCGCAGCACGTCGCGCACCAGCTGCGCCCGGTCTTTGGGCTCGGGCAAGGCGCGCTCAATGCGCAGCTTGTCGTTGCCCGCCAGCTTGATCTGCTTGTTCTTCTGCACCAGCTCGATGATGCGCATCGGGTCCACCGGCGGGTTGGGCCGGAAGGTGATGAGGATCACGCCCGGGGTGGCGTCCACCTTTTGCACGCCGTAGGGCGCGCACAGCACGCGCAGCCGGTGCACGTCGATCAGCGTCTGCGCCTGCACCGGCAGTTTGCCGAAACGGTCCACGATTTCTTCGAGCAGCGTGTCGATCTGGTCGCTGGTCTTGGCGGTGGCCAGCTTCTTGTAGAAGCTCAGGCGCAGGTGCACGTCGCCGCAGTAGTCGTTGGGCAGCAGGGCCGGGGCGTGCAGGTTGATGTCGGTCGCAGCGCTCAGGGGCTTGAGCAGGTCGGGCTCGCGCCCGGCCTTCAGGCTGGCCACGGCTTCGCTCAGCATTTCGTTGTAAAGCTGGAAGCCCACTTCCAGCATGTTGCCGCTCTGGTTTTCGCCGAGCACCTCGCCCGCGCCGCGGATTTCCAGGTCGTGCATGGCCAGGTAGAAGCCGCTGCCCAGCTCTTCCATTTGCTGGATGGCGTCCAGCCGCTGGGCGGCCTGTTTGGTCAGACCGTCCATGTCGGGCACCAGCAGGTAGGCGTAGGCCTGGTGGTGGCTGCGGCCCACGCGCCCGCGCAACTGGTGCAGCTGCGCCAGGCCGAACTTGTCGGCCCGCGCCATGATGATGGTGTTGGCCGTGGGCACATCGATGCCGGTTTCGATGATGGTGGAGCACAGCAGCAGGTTGAAGCGCTGGGCCACGAAGTCGCGCATCACGCGCTCCAGTTCGCGTTCGGGCATCTGGCCGTGGGCGATGGCGATGCGCGCCTCGGGCAGGATTTCTTCCAGCTTCTGCTTGCGGTTCTCGATGGTGTCCACCTCGTTGTGCAGGAAGTACACCTGCCCGCCGCGTTTGAGTTCGCGCAGCACCGCTTCGCGGATCACGCCGTTGCCTTCGTTGCGCACAAAGGTCTTGATCGCCAGCCGGCGCTGCGGCGCGGTGGCGATGACCGACAGATCGCGCAGGCCTTCCAGCGCCATGCCCAGCGTCCGGGGAATGGGCGTGGCGGTGAGCGTGAGCACGTCCACCTCGGCGCGCAGTTCCTTCATCGCTTCCTTGTGGCGCACGCCAAAGCGGTGCTCCTCGTCGATGATGAGCAGGCCCAGGTTCTTGAACTTGGTCTTTTCGCTCAGCAGCTTGTGGGTGCCCACCACGATGTCCACCGTGCCGTCGGACACGCCTTTGAGCGCGGCATTGATTTCCTTGGTGGTGCGAAAGCGGCTCATCTCGGCGATCTTCACCGGCCACTTGGCGAAGCGGTCCACCAGCGTCTGGTAGTGCTGCTCGGCCAGCAGCGTGGTGGGCGCCAAAAAGGCCACCTGTTTGCCGCCCGTCACCGCCACGAAGGCGGCGCGCAGGGCCACCTCGGTCTTGCCAAAGCCCACGTCGCCGCACACCAGCCGGTCCATCGGGCGCGGGCTGATCATGTCCTGGATGACGGCGTGGATGGCGGCCTTCTGGTCGGCGGTTTCCTCGAAGCCGAAGTCGTTGGCGAAGGTTTCGTAGTCGTGCGGGCTGTAACGGAAGGCATAACCCTCGCGCGCGGCGCGGCGGGCGTAAATGTTGAGCAGTTCGGCGGCGGCGTCGCGCACCTGCTCGGCGGCCTTGCGCTTGGCCTTTTCCCACTGGCCCGAGCCCAGGCGGTGCAGCGGGGCCTCGTCGGCGCTCACGCCGGTGTAGCGGCTGATGAGCTGCAATTGGCTCACCGGCACGTAGAGCACCGCGTCCTGCGCGTATTCCAGGTGTAAAAACTCCTGCAGCGCGGGCGAGCCGTCGGGGTTTTTCTCGCCCAGGTCCATGTGGATCAGGCCCCGGTAGCGGCCGATGCCGTGGGCGCTGTGCACCACCGGGTCGCCCACGTTGAGTTCGCTCAGGTCTTTGATCAGCGCGTCAACGTCGCTGACCTGTTCCTGTTTTTTGCGCCGGCGGGTGGTGGGGCCGGCGGCGAAGAGTTCGGTTTCGGTGACGAAGTGGATGCCGCCTTCCACCCAGGCAAAGCCGCTGGCCAGCGCGGCGGTGGCGATGCCGGTGGTTTCGTCGCTGGCCTGGAATTCGGCCAGCGAGTCGAACGCGGGCGGGTTCAGGCCGCTGGCGCGCAGAAAGTCCAGCAGGCTTTCCCGGCGGCCGTCGCTTTCGGCCAGCAACAGCACGCGGTCGGCACTGGCGCGGATGTGGGCCTGCAGCTTGGCCAGCGGGTCGTCGGCGCCGCGCTGGGCGCCCAGGTCGGGCAGGGCTTGCACCCAGGCGCTGTGCTCCACGTCGGCCTGTTCGGCGCGCAGGGCCAGTTGCATGTGCGGCTTGGCGGCGGCGTAAAAGGCTTCGGCGTCCAGGAACAGCGTGTCGGGCGGCAGGGCGGGGCGGTCCGGGTCGCCATGCACCAGGCGGTAACGCTCGCGCGTGTCCTGCCAAAAGCGCTGGAAGGCGGGTTCCAGGTCGCCGTGCAGCACCAGGGTGGCGTCGTCGCCCAGGTAGTCGAACACCGTGGCCGTTTGTTCGAAGAACAGCGGCAGGTAGTACTCGATGCCGGCGGTGGCCACGCCGTTGCCCATGTCCTTGTAAATGCGGCTCTTGGTCGGGTCGCCGTCCAGCAGTTCGCGCCAGCGGGCGCGGAATTTGGCACGCGCGGCCTCGTCCATGGGGAACTCGCGGCCCGGCAATAGGCGCACCTCGGGCACCGGGTAGAGGCTGCGCTGGCTGTCGGGGTCGAAGGTGCGGATGCTGTCGATCTCATCGTCGAACAGGTCCACCCGGTAGGGAACCAGCGAGCCCATGGGGAAGAGGTCGATCAGGCCGCCGCGCACCGCGTATTCGCCGGGGCTGACCACCTGCGTCACGTGCTGGTAGCCGGCCAGGCTCAGTTGCGCTTTCAGCTTGGCTTCGTCCAGCTTCTGCTTGACCTGGAACTCAAAGGTGTAGCCCGCCAGGAACGACGGCGGCGCCAGCCGGTACAGCGCGGTGGTGGCGGGCACCAGCACCACGTCGGCCCCGTCGTCGGCCTTGCGCTGCTGGATGCGCCACAGCGTGGCCAGCCGCTCCGAAATCAAATCCTGGTGCGGCGAAAAGCTGTCGTAGGGCAGGGTTTCCCAGTCGGGGAACAGGGCGCAGCGCAGGCCGGGAGCGAAGAAGGGAATTTCTTCCAGCAGGCGTTGGGCGTCGGTGGCGTCGGCGGTGACGATGGCCACGGGGCGGCCGGCGGTTTTCTCGCGCTGGCCCAGTTCCGCCAGCAGCAAGGCATCCGAGGAGCCCTGCGGGCGGGGCAGTTGGTAGCGTTTGCCGGGGGTGAGGCGGGGCAGTTCCATGCGGTGAAAAAGGAAAAAAAGGGGGCCCAACGGGCGCACCCCGCTGGGGTGGGGCGGGGTGGGGCAGCACAGGATTTTAGAATCGGGACCCAACATGCCCGAGACCCCGCCCGCATTCCCACCCGACGCGACCGATGCGCCGCGCTGCCACGCCCTGGTGCCCTCGGCCGGCAGTGGCAGCCGGGCGGGCACGGCCACGCCCAAGCAGTACCGGCGCGTGGCCGGGGCCCGGCTGATCGACCACACGGTGCGGGCCTTGCTGGCCGTGCCGGGGTTGGCCGGCGTGGCGGTGGTGGTGGCGCCGGACGACGACACCTACCAGAGCCCCGACGTGCGTGTGCGCGTCTGGCCGGTCGGCGGGGCCAGCCGGGCCCACAGCGTTTGCAACGGTTTGGCGGCCCTGGCCCACGCCGGGGCCCGCCCGCACGACTGGGTGCTGGTCCACGACGCCGCCCGCTGCCTGGTGGACCCGGCCGACGTGGCGCGGCTGATCGACGCCTGCCAGGGCGACCCGGTGGGCGGGTTGCTCGGCCTGCCGTTGCCCGACACCCTCAAGGCCGCCGACGCCGCCCAGCGGGTCTGCGCCACCGTGGACCGGGCCGACAAGTGGCTGGCCCAGACCCCGCAAATGTTCCGCCTGGGCGCGCTGCGCCAGGCCCTGGAGGCCCACCGCGCCACCGGTTTTGCCGGCATCACCGACGAGGCCAGCGCCATCGAGGCCGCCGGCCTGCGGCCCAGGCTGGTGCGCGGCAGTGCGCACAACCTCAAGGTCACCTACCCCGAAGACTTTGCCCTGGCCGAAGCGGTGCTGCGCCACCGCGCCGGGGCCCACCCCAGCGAGATTTCTGCATGACCCCAGCTGCCCCCACCGTCGCCGTGCCCCCGTTCCGTGTGGGCGAAGGCTGGGACGTCCACGCCCTGGTGCCGGGGCGGCCCCTGGTCCTGGGCGGGGTGACCGTGCCCCACCACAGCGGCCTGCTCGGCCACTCCGACGCCGACGCCTTGCTCCACGCCATCACCGACGCGCTGCTGGGCGCGGCCGGGCTGGGCGACATCGGCACCCTGTTCCCCGACAGCGACGCCCGTTTCCGGGGTGCCAATTCCCGCGTGCTGCTGGCCGAGGCCCTGCGCCAGGTGCAGGACCAGGGCTGGGCCGTGGCCAACGTGGACTGCACCGTGGTCGCCCAGGCCCCGCGGCTGGCGGCCCACAAGGCCGCCATGCGTGCCGCCATCGCCCAGACGCTGGGGCTGGCGTCGGCGCAGGTGAACGTGAAGGCCAAAACGGCCGAAAAACTCGGGCCGGTGGGGCAGGGCTTGAGCATGGAGGCCCGGGCCGTGGTGTTGCTGTACCGGGCCTGAACGGCCTGGCGCGTGAGCCGACCCAGGCCGTTCAGGCCTTGCGCAGGCGCAGCGTGGCCTGCAGGCCGCCGCCGGGGTGGTTGTCCAGCCGGCATTCGCCGCCCATGCGTTCCACGGTTTTCTGCACAATGGCCAGCCCCAGGCCGGAGCCACTGGCCGCGGTGCGGGCCACGTCGCCGCGGTAAAACGGTTCGGTCAGGCGGGGCAACACGTCGGGGGGCACGCCGGGTCCGTGGTCGCGCAGGGTCAACTGCACCCATTTGCCCGCCGCCGTGGCGCGCAGCTCCACCTGGGCCTGCCCTTGCGGGTCGCGGCCGTAGCGGGCGGCGTTTTCCAGCAGGTTG
>NZ_JAAQQT010000562.1:0-20222 GCF_011742065.1 Aquabacterium sp. A08 | reverse complement strand
TCGGTGGGCCTGTTCACGCTGGGGGCGGTGCCGGTGGCGGCGGTCAACGGCTGGTCGCTGGCCTGGCAGCATGGCCCGTGGGTGACGGGGCTGTGTGTGGCCATCCTGGTCTGGTACCTGTTGACCGTGGGGGTCACGGCCTACAGCCGCACCCTGGCCTTGCGCGCCATCCGCGAAAAGCTCAAGCAGCGCGAGCTGGAGTTGCAGGCGGCCAACCAGGCCCTGTTCGTGCGCCTGAGCGACATCGAGCACCTGCAGGGCATTCTCAAGGAGCAGGCCAACATCGACCCCCTGACCGGCCTCTACAACCGGCGCTACCTGCAGTCCACCTTGGACCGCGAATGGGCCCGCAGCCTGCGCGAGCAGCAGCCCCTGTGCGTGGTGCTGATCGACATCGATTACTTCAAGCGCGTCAACGACACCCACGGCCACGGCGTGGGCGACCAGGTGCTGGTGGCTCTGGGGCGGCTGCTGGCCAAGGGCGTGCGCACCGAGGACCTGGCCTGCCGCTACGGCGGCGAGGAGTTTCTGGTGCTGATGCCCAAGATGCCGCTGGACATGGCGTTGGAGCGTGCCGAGCAGTGGCGCCAGGGCTTTGCCGAGCAGGATATTCGGGTGGCTGGGGCCCGGCTGGCGCTGACCATGTCGCTGGGGGTGGCGGTGGCACCCGAACACGCCGCCTCGCCCGAAGAACTGGTGCGGCACGCCGACGAGGCGCTCTACCGCGCCAAGGCCCAGGGGCGCAACCAGGTGGTGGTGTTCAGCCGCCCGGACGCCCCGGGCGAGTGAGCGCCTGCGCCGCCTGCAGGCCGCTGCGCACGGCGCCTTCCAGCGTGGCGGGGTAGGGGCCGTCCACGTGGTCGCCCGCCGCCCACAACCCCGGGGCGATGGCCATCCCCGGCCGGCGCAGGTCTGGGGTGCAGGCAAAGGTGGCGCGTTTTTCCACCACGGTTTGCAGCGGCCGCAGCCCGGGCTGGGCCAGCGCGCCAGCCAGTTGTTCTCGCACGGCGTCTTCGATGGCCTGGCGGTCCCCGCTGCAGGCGCTGGCCACCGCGGCCAGCAGGCTGCCCCCGCCGGACCAGGTCGGGGCGGCACCCAGCGCGCTGCGGTCGAACACGAACTGCGCCGGGCCGCCGCGCAGGGCCAGCACCGGCGTGGCCTGCAGCGCGGCCACGGCCGACGGGCTGTAAAGGTAAACCGTGGCGATGCTTTCGTGGGCCAGTCCCTGCGCCCGGTCGCACCACTCGGCCGCCCCCGCGCCGGGCCACTGGGCCGAGGCCACCAGCCGAGCGGCCTCGGCGGCGGGGCAGGCCAGCACCACCTGGTCGACCGCGTGGGCGGTGTCGTCCAGCACCAGGCGCCAGCCGCCCGGCAGGGCGTGCAAGGCCTGCACGCGTCGGCCCGTTTGCAGCGATGCGCCGCCCGCGGCCAGCCGCTGCACGGCGGCGCGGGGGAGCAGTTCGCCCAGGTCCACGCGCGGCAGCAGCAGGTCGGAGGCACGCCAGGGCGCGTGGGCCGGGCCCAGCAGCGCATCGCGCAGCACCCGCAGGAACACCCGTGCGCTGGCCCGCGCCATGGGGGTGTTGAGCGCGGCCACGCACAACGGGTCGATCAGGTCGTCGCGCACGCGCGGCGGCAGGTCGCGGCACAGCGCGGCCACCGAGGTGTCTGCGGCGCAGGCAAAGCCCTGGCGCCGCCAGCGCGCCATGTGGGCCACAAAACCCAGCTTGTCGCGACAGCCCCAGCCGCCGGCCACGGCGGTGGCGGCCAGCACGGCCCATGGGGCCGGCCAGCGCGCGGCCCAGGCCGGGGTGGCCAGGCCACTGCCATCGGCAAACCGCAGGTTCAGGGGCACGGCGCGCAGCAGGTCGTCCGGTCGCAGACCCAGCCCTTGCATCAGGCCCAGCGTGGCGGTGTAGCCGCCGATCAGGATGTGCTGGCCGTTGTCCAGCACCAGCCGGGGCCGCTGCTCGGGGTGGGGCAGGTCGGTGGGCCAGGGCAGCTCCAGGCGGCGGGCGCGCCCACCCCAGGTGCGGGCGGCCTCCAGCAGCAGCACGTCGTGGCCGTCGGCCTGGGCCTGCAGCGCGGCCGCCAGTCCGGCCCAGCCGCCGCCGACAATGCCGACGCGGCTCACAGCCGCCCCAGGGCCTGCACCTTCCAGGCCAACCAGAATTTGCGCAGCGGCGTCAGGCTGACCCGCTGGGTCAGCACCGCCTGGGGGTCGGTGGCGATCTCGCGCAGCAGGGTGCGGTAGATGCTGGCCATCATCAGCCCAGGTTTCTGGGCGCGGCGGTCGGCGGCGGGCAGCAGGGCCAGGGCCTCGTCGTAGGTGGCCAGGGCGCGCTCGATCTGGAAACGCATCAGGGCCTGGAAGCGCGGGGCAAAGCTGGCGTTGCTGGCCCTGCCGCGCTTGATCAGTTCGTGCGCCTTGACGTCGAAGCGCTGCAGTTCGTTGACCGGCAGGTAGATGCGGCCGCGCACCGCGTCCTCGCCCACGTCGCGCACGATGTTGGTGAGCTGGAAGGCCAGCCCGAGCCGGTGCGCGTAGGTGGTGGTGGCGGGGTCGGTCTGGCCGAAGATGCGGGCGGCGACTTCGCCCACCACACCGGCCACCAGGTGGCAGTAGCGCTGCAGGTTGGCGTAGTCCAGGTAGCGCGACTGGTCCAGGTCCATCTGGCAGCCGTCGATCACCTGCAGCAGGTGATCGGCACCGATGCCGTAAGCGGCGGTGTGCGGTTGCAGGGCCTGCAGCGCCGGGTGTTCGGGCGCGCGCCCGCCGGGGGCGTAGGTCTGGAGCACCTGCTGGCGCCACCAGTTCAGCTTGGCCTGGGCCACGCCGGGGTCGCTGACCTCGTCCACCACGTCGTCGATTTCGCGGCAAAAGGCGTAAAACGCGGTGATGGCCGCGCGCCGCGGCGCCGGCAGGAACAGAAAGGCGTAGTAGAAGCTGCTGCCGGAGGCGGCGGCCTTCTGCTGGACGTAGTCTTGGGGCGTCATGCGGTGCGAGTGTAGGCCCTGGCCCGGCGGCGCATGAAGCTCAGGTAGAGCAGGGGCACCATGAACAGGGTCAGCACGGTGGACACGGCCAGCCCCCAGACGATGCTGGCCGCCACCGGCCCCCACAGCAGGCTTTGGCCACCCAGCCCGAAGGCCAGCGAGGCCAGCCCGCCGATGGTGGTGGTGGTGGTGATGAGGATGGGCACCACCCGCCGCCGCGCCGCGTACAGGGTGGCGTCGGCCAGGCCCATGCCGTGGGCCAGCCGGTCGTTGGCGGCGTCGATGAGGACGATGGCCGAGTTCACCGCGATGCCGGTCAGCGCGATCACCCCGTACAGGGTGTAGAGCGACAGCGGGTTGCCCGACAGCGCCAGCCCGTAGGCCACCCCGGTGAAGGCCAGCGGCACCGACACCAGGATCATCAGCGGCTGGAAGTAGCTGCGGAACTGCGCCGCCAGGATCAGGTAGATCAGCCCCAGCCCGAGCAGGAACAGGCGCTGCATGGCGGCCAGGCTTTCCTCGATGTCCTCCAGCTCGCCGGAAAAGTCCAGGTCCACCCCCGGGTGCTGGTCGCGCACGGCCGCCCAGGCGGTCTGGATCTGCCGGTTGGCGGCCTGGGTGTCGGTCACGTCCTTGTCCAGGTTGGCTTCGACGGTGATGGTGCGGCGCAGGTTGTGGTGGCGGATGAAGCCGCGGCCCGGCTGCACCTCGGCGTCCACCAGCGCGCCCAGCCGGGTGGTCTGGCCGTTGGGCAGAGCGACCGGTTCGTTGAGCAGCACCGCCGGGTCGGCGCGCAGGCCGCGCGCGGCGTCGCTGCGCACCCGCAGCTCCAGCTTGTCGCCCTCGTCGCGGGTGAAGGCCACGGTTTCGCCGTCCACCGCCAGCCGCACCAGGCGCGCCACCTGGCCGGCGTTGACGCCCAGTTCGCGCAGGGCCTCGCGGTTCAGGGTGAGCTGCAGTTGCGGGCGGCCCGGCAGGTTGTCGTCTTGCACATCGCGGCTGCCGGGCACCTGGGCGACGATGGCCTTGAGCGCGTCAGCCGCTGCCTGCAGGCGCTCGAAGTCGTCGCCACGCACCTTGACGCTGATGGCCTTGCCCGCCGGCGGCCCGCCGGCCAGCACGGTGAAGCTCTTGCGCCCGGGGCCGGGCAGGGTTTCGATGTCGGGGCGCAGCGCGTCCACCAGGGCCTGCACCTCGCGCGCGCCCTCGGTGCGCGGGTTGAGCGAAACGAACACCTGGCCGTACTGGTCGCCGTAAACCGGCTCGGTGTCGGTGAACTTGAGCCCGGCGGTGGAGGTGACGGCGCGGGCCTCGTGGCCCTCGGCGGCGTCGCCCACGCCGCGCAGGCGCTCGCGCACCGCGCGTTCCACTGCCTCGGTGGCGGCCAGGGTGTCCTCCAGCGAGGCGGTGGCCGGCAGGTCCACGTTGACGTAGAACGCCCGGATCGGGTCGAAGGCGAAGAACTGCACCCGCACCACCCCCGTGGCCACTAGGGCCACGGCGGCCGCCACGCTGGCCAGCCCCAACAGCGCCAGCCGCTTGGGCCGGCGCAGCACATAGGCCAGCGCCTGGCCGTAGCGCAGGCGGATGGCGCGGTTGAAGCCGTTGCGCCAGGCCTGTACCCGCGACGGGCGGTCAAAGCGCAGGCCCACCACGCCGACGTGCACCGGCATCATCCAGAACGCCTCGGCCAGCGAGATGAGCAGCGCCAACGTGACCACGAAGGGGATGACGAACATGAACTTGCCGACGATGCCCGGCAGCAGCATCAGTGGCAGGAAGGCGGCCAGGGTGGTGGCCACCGAGGCCAGCACCGGCTTCCAGACCTCGGCCATGCCCGCCAGGCTGGCGTCCAGCGCCTCCTGGCCGCGCTGCATGCGGTAGTAGATGGCCTCGACCACCACCACCGCGTCGTCCACCAGCATGCCCAGGGCAATCACCACGCCCAGCAGCACCGACACGTTGACCGTGTAGCCCAGGCTGGACAGCACCGCGAAGGTGCCCAGCAGCGAAAACGGAATGCCCAGCGCCACCAGCACCCCGATGCGCCAGCCCAGGAACACCCAGCACACCGCCAGCACCAGCAACACCCCATACAGGGCGTTGGTCTGCATCACGCCGATCGCCTCGCGCGTCGGCACGGTCTGGTCGTCGGTCAGGGCCAGCGTCAGCCCCTGGGGCGCCAGCAGCGCTTGCTGCTGCGCGATGTAGGTCTGGAGGCGGTCGACCAGTTCCAGCGTGTTGGTGCGGGACTTTTTGGTCACCGCCATGACGATGGCCGGCTGCCCGGCGCTGCTGGCGTACTGCGACGCCGGCGCCCGCGCGCGCTCGATGCGAGCCACCTCGCCCAGCCGCGCCCCGGCGCCGGGCCGCTGCGCCGACACCACCGGCAACGTGGCCAGGCCCTGCGGGTCGGTGAGCACGCCCTGCAGGCTGACCGACCAGGTGCCGTCCTGCGTCTTCAGGGTGCCGGCCGAGGTGTCGCGCCACCAGGCGCGCAGCGCATCGGCCACGTCGGCGCTGGTCAGGCCCCGGGCGGCCAGCGCGGCGGCGTCGGGGCTGACCAGGATTTCCGGGTCGCGCAGGCCCGAGGCAAACACCTGGTCCACCCCGCTCAGGCGCTCCAGGTCGGTCTTGATGCGCCGCGCGTTCAGGCGCAGCGTCTCGTCGTCGGCCTGGCCCAGCAGCCGCACCGAGGCGGTGGGGAAGCCGTTGGAGGTGGTGATCTCCAGGATGCGCGGCTCGCGCGCCTCGTCGGGCAGCTCGCTGGCGGCCTTGTTCTGGATTTCACGGCGCAGGTCGTTCATGCGCTTGTCGAAGGTGCGTTCGTCGATCTCGCGAAAGCGCACCAGCATGCTGGAGACGTTTTCGCGCGAGTTGGAGATGACGAAGCGCACGTCGGCCACGCCCTGGATCGCGTCCTCCAGCGGGTTGGTCACCAGCCGTTCCACGTCCTCGGCGCTGGCGCCGGGCAGGGCGGTGGTGATGTTGACCCAGTTGAAATTGATTTCCGGGTCCTGCTCGCGCGGCATCTGCTGGTAGCTGATGAGGCCAATGAGCAACACCACCACGAAAGCGATGTTGGCGAGCGGGTGGTTGGTGATGAGGCTGCGCAGGAACCGCATGGGGGGCCTCGGGTTCAGCGCAGCGGCTGGCCGTCTTGCAGGCCGGCCTGGCCTTGCACCACCACGGCGGTGTCGGCCGGCAGGCGCACCGGGGCGGCGCGCCCTTCCTGGGCGCCGGGCAGGGGCACAAAGCGCGCCGTGCCGTTGGCCTGCACGAACACGCCCAGTGCGTTGCCGCGCCGCACCAGCAGCGTGGCCGATACGTGCGGCGTGGGGTCACGCCAGCGCAGCAGGCCCGCGCTGCCCGCGGGCGCGGCGGCGGCTGGCTCCACAAAGGCCAGCCGCGCCGTCTGGCTGCGGCTGCTGGCCTGCAGCGTGGGGGTGATGCGAAGCAGGCGCACCGGCAGCACGCGGTCGGCGCTTTGTGGCTCGAAGTGCCGTTCGGTGCTGGCGCGCAGCCCGGCCACCTCGGTCGGGGCCACGGTGGCGCTGATTTCGCCGGCCCCGCTTTGCACCAGGTGGTACAGCACGCTGCCCGGGGCCACGGCCTCGCCCTGTTGCGCCAGGCGCTGCACCACGCTGCCATCGAACGGGGCCCGCACGGCGGTTTTGTCCAGCTGGCGCCGGGCCGTTTGCCATTGGACCTGGGCCTGGGCCACCTCGGCCTGTTGCAGGGCCACGTCGGTTTCGCGCTGGGCCAGGGCTTCGGGCGAGAAAAAGCCCTGCGCCACCAGCTCGCGCGCGCGCAGGAGTTGCGCCTGGCCCAGCGCCAGGCGGGCCTGGGCGGCGTCGCGCGCGGCCTGGGCGCGTTGCAGCGCCAGCTCCGCATCGCGCGGATCGATCTGGGCCAGCAATTGCCCACGGCGCACCGGCTCGCCCACGTCCACGGTCCAGCGCAGCAGCGTGCCGCTGCTTTCGGCCGCCAGCCGCGATTCGTTGCGCGGCACCACCTGGGCCGGTGCGGTGTGGTGGGGGTAGAGCCAGACGCGGTCCAGCCGGGCGGTCTGCACCGCGGCTGCGACCGTGGCCGTGGCTGGGGCCGCAGGGGCGTTCTGGGCCCAGGCGCCAGGCAGGGCACAGGCCAGCACCCACACCAGCGCCCAGGGGCGGTGGCGGGGGGACAGGGGTTGGGTGGGGCAAGTCATGCGGTTCAGCGGGATTCGGTGGGCCCGGTGGGGGCAGGGGTCGGTCCGGGGCCAGGGCGCATCCACAGCGCCCGCCACAGCAGTGGCAGGGCGTCGCGGGTGCGCAGCGTGGGCCGGTGTTCCCAGGTGCGGCAGCCTTGGGCTTCGATGCGGTCGAGCACGCGCAGTCCGCCCTGCACCACCAGCCGCAGCTCCCAGCCGGCGCGGCCCGGCAGGCGCAGCGCCAGCGGGGCGCCTTGTTGCATCAGGGCACGGGCGTGCTGCACCAGTTCCCGCACCATGGCGGCGGCGTGGGGCGCCGGCCGGCCGGGGCGCAGGTCGGTCGCGGCCACGCCGTGGCGCCGCAGGGCGTCCAGCGGCAGGTAGTGGCGCCCGCGCGGCAGGTCCACCGACAGGTCTTGCCAGAAGTTGACCAGCTGCAGGGCGCTGCAGATGGCGTCGCTCTGGCGCAGGGCGTCGGGGCTGTCCACCCGGTACAGGTGCAACAGCAGCCTGCCGACGGGGTTGGCCGAGCGCCGGCAGTAGTCCAGCAGGGCGGTCAGGTCGGGGTAGCGGATGCCGTCGGCGGTGTGGCGCACGTCCTGCTCGAAGGCGTCCAGCAGGTCCAGCAGCGGCGCCAGCGGCAGCCGGTGTTCGGCCACCTGCCGGGCCAGGGGAGCCATGACCTGCGGCCAACGGCACGAGGGCCGAGCCGCCCCGCCACACACCGCCTGCAGCACGTCGGCGCGGTACTCGGCCAGGTCGGCCAGCCGTTGCGCGGCCGGGGCATCGCCCTCGTCGGCCAGGTCGTCGGCGGTGCGGGCGTAGTGGTAGATCGCGGCGATCGGCGCGCGGTAGCGCGGCGGGCACCACCAGCTGGCCACCGGAAAATTCTCGTAGTGCTCGACACCCTGCATGCCGGGATGTTGCCACAGCGCCGTGTCGCCCCGCGCGCTGGCGCACAAAAGCCGGACGTCGCCCACCCTTGGGGTATCATCGTGTTAATAACCCGTCGGTCATTAAATTCGGAGGCCCGCCCCCATGTCGCGTATTGCAATTGTGTCCCTGGCTTGCGCGGGGGCCTTGGCCCTGTCCGCCTGTTCCCGTCCGGCGCCGCCGGACGAACCGGTGCGCGCCGTCAAACTGGTGCAGGTGGAAGCCGCCGGCCACACCGGCTCGGCCGAATACGCCGCCGTCATCCAGGCCCGCACCGAATCGCGGCTGGGCTTTCGCGTCGGCGGGCAGCTGCTGCAGCGCCCGGCCGAGGTGGGGCAGGCGGTGAAGGCCGGCCAGCTGCTGGCCCTGTTGGACCCGCGCGACTACCAGGCCGCGGCCCAGGCTGCCGCGGCCCAGGTGGCGGCGGCCCGCACCCAGCGCGACCTGGCCGCGGCCGACCTGCGCCGCTTCGAGAGCCTGCGGGCGCAGGGTTTCATCAGCGGGGCCGAGCTGGAACGCCGCCAGACCGGGCTGAACGCCGCCCAAGCGGCGCTGGACCAGGCCCAGGCCCAGGCCACGGTGCAGCAGAACCAGGCCGGCTACACCCGCCTGCTCGCCGACGCCGACGGCGTGGTGGTGGCGGTCGAGGCCGAACCCGGCCAGGTGCTGGGCGCCGGCAGCCCGGTGCTGCGGCTGGCGCGCAGCGGGCCGCGCGACGCGGTGCTGGCCCTGCCCGAGGACCGCTTGTCGGCGGTGCGCGTTGGCCAGCCGGCCGAGGTGCGCCTGTGGGCGCAGCCAGGGGGCGCGGCCGCCGTCTGGACCGGCCGGGTGCGTGAAGTCGCCGCCAGCGCCGACCCCTTGACCCGCACCTACGCGGTCAAGGTGGCGCTGGACGCCCAGCCGCAACCGCCCTTGGGCGCCACCGCCACGGTGCGGCTGGCCCCGCCGGCCGGCTCGGCGGCCCCGGCCGCTGGCCCGGTGCGCCTGCCCACCAGCGCCCTGTGGCAGCAGGGCAGCGGCAGCGCGGTGTGGGTGTTCGACGCCCAGGCCGGCGTGGTCCGCGCCCGCGCGGTGCAGGTGGCCGGGGTGGACGGGCAGCAAGCCCTGATCGCCCAGGGCCTGCAGGGCGGCGAAGAGGTGGTGGCCGCCGGCACCCACGTGCTCAGCGAAGGCCAGCCAGTGGTGCGCTACGGCGCGTCCCGCTGACCCCCGACCGGAGACCCGCATGAGCGACAGCCCCCGCCGTTCCCGCTTCAACCTGTCCGAATGGGCGCTGAACCACCAGCCTCTGACGCGCTACCTCATGTTCGTGCTGCTGGTGCTGGGCTTTGCCGCCTTCTTCCAGCTCGGCCAGGACGAAGACCCGCCCTTCAACTTCCGCGCCATGGTCGTGCGCGCCTACTGGCCCGGCGCCAGCGCGCAGCAGATGGCCGAGCAGGTCGCCGACAAGCTCGAAAAAACCCTGCAGGAAACGCCCTATGCCGACATCATCCGCAGCTACTCCAAGCCGGGCGAGACGCTGATCGTCTTCCAGGTGGCCGACTCGTCACCGCCGAAGGAGCTGCAGCAGATCTGGTACACGGTGCGCAAAAAGATCGGCGACATGCGCGCCACCCTGCCGGCCGGGGTGCAGGGGCCGTTTTTCAACGACGAGTTCGGCGACGTGTTCGGCGTGGTCTACGCTTTGCAGGGCACCGGCTACAGCCCGGCCGAGCTCAAGACCGAGGCCGACCGCATCCGCCAGCAATTGCTGGCCGTGCCCAGCGTGTCCAAGGTCGAGCTCTACGGCGTGCAGGACGAGAAAATCTTCATCGAGGTGTCCCGCCAGCGCCTGGCCACCCTGGGTCTGGACCTGAACCAGGTGCTGGACCAGCTGGGTCAGCAGAACGCGGTGGCGCCGGCCGGCACGGTGCAGACCGGCGGCGACGCCATCGGCGTGCGGGTGGACGGCGCCTTCCAGTCGGTGGACGCGTTGCGGGCCATGCCGATCCGGGCCGCCAACGGCCGCCAACTGCGGCTGGGTGACGTGGCCGACATCCGGCGCGACTACCTCGATCCGCCCCAGGTGAAGGTGCGCCACCAGGGCCAGGACAGCATCGCCCTGGGTGTGTCCATGGCCAAGGGCGGCGACATCATCGCCCTCGGCAAAGCCCTGGCGCTGCAGCAGGCCGAACTGGCGCGCGGCCTGCCCGCTGGCATGCAGCTGCTGCAGGTGCAAGACCAGCCGGCCACGGTGTCGCGCTCGGTCAACGAGTTCGTCATGGTGTTGATCGAGGCGGTGGTGGTGGTGCTGCTGGTCAGCTTCCTCAGCCTGGGGCTGCACCGCAACCCACAGGGCCGCGGCTGGCGCCGCTACACCCTGGACGTGCGGCCCGGCCTGGTGGTGTTCATCACCATCCCGCTGGTGCTGGCCATGACCTTTCTGGTCATGCAGTACTTCGGCATCGGCCTGCACAAAATCTCGCTGGGCTCGCTCATCATCGCCCTGGGCCTGCTGGTGGACGACGCCATCATCGCCGTGGAAATGATGGTGCGCAAGCTGGAGGAGGGCCACACCATGCTGAGCGCGGCCACCTTCACCTGGGACGTGACGGCCATGCCCATGCTCACCGGCACGCTCATCACCGCCGCCGGCTTCCTGCCCATCGGTTTCGCCCAGTCCACGGTCGGGGAATACACCTTCGCCATCTTCGCGGTCACCGCCGCCGCCCTGGTGCTGTCGTGGATCGTCGCGGTCTACTTCGTGCCCTACCTGGGCGTCAAGCTGCTCAAGGTGAAGGTGCACACCGGCCCGGTGGCCGAGGTCTTCGACGGCCCCTTCTACACCCGTTTTCGCGCCACCGTGGACTGGTGCGTGCGCCACCGCTGGCTCACCATCGGCGTCACCCTGCTGGTGTTTGTGCTCGGTCTGCTGGGCATGAAGCACGTGCAGCAGCAGTTCTTCCCCGACTCCAACCGCCCCGAAATCATGGTGGACGTGTGGCTGCCCGAAGGCAGCACCTTCGCCGCCAACGAGGCCGTGACCCAGCGCCTGGAGGCGCGCCTTGGTGAGCAGCCCGGGGTGCGTCACGTGACCGCCTGGGTCGGCTCGGGCCTGCCGCGCTTTTACCTGCCGCTGGACCAGATTTTTCCGCAAAGCAACGTGTCGCAGCTGCTGCTCATGCCCGACAGCCTGGCGGTGCGCGACCGGCTGATGCGCGAGCTGCCGCAACTGCTGGCCAGCGAATTCCCCGAGGTGCGGGGCCGCGTCAAGCTGCTGGCCAACGGCCCGCCGGTGGCCTACCCGGTGCAGTTCCGGGTCTATGGCCCCGACCCGGTGCTGCTGCGCGAGCGCGCCGACCAGGTCAAACAGGCCATGCGCGCCAGCCCGAACACCCGCGGCGTCAACGACAACTGGAACGAGTCGGTCAAAACCGTGCGGCTGGAGGTGGACCAGACCAAGGCCCGCGCCCTGGGCGTGAGCAGCGCTTCCATCGCCCAGACCGCGCGCACCGCCTTGTCGGGCACCACGGTCGGCCAGTACCGCGAGGGCGACCGGCTCATCGACATCGTGCTGCGCCAGCCCCTGGCCGAACGCGACGCGGTGTCCGAACTGGCCAACGCCTACCTGCCCAGCGCCAGTGGCCAGCCGATTCCGCTGACGCAGATCGCGCGCCCGGTGTTCGCCTGGGAGCCGGGGGTGATGTGGCGCGAAAACCGCGAATACGCCATCACCGTGCAGGGCGACATCGTTGCCGGTGTGCAGGGCGCCACCGTGACCAACGAGCTGCTGCCCGCCATCCGCGCGCTCGAAGCCGACTGGGGCCGCGCCGGCCCGCCGGGCTACCGCGTCGAGGTGGCCGGCACCGTGGCCGAAAGCAGCAAGGGCCAGGGCTCGATCGCCGCCGGGGTGCCGATGATGCTGTTCGTCATCTTCACCCTGCTCATGCTGCAGCTGCACAGCTTCAGCCGCGCCATGCTGGTCTTCCTCACCGGCCCGCTGGGCCTGGCCGGGGTGGCCGCCGCGCTGCTGCTGCTCAACCGGCCCTTCGGCTTTGTGGCGCTGTTGGGCGTCATCGCGCTCATGGGCATGATCATGCGCAACTCGGTCATCCTCATCGACCAGATCGAGCAGGACCGCGCCGCCGGCGTGCCCGCCTGGGACGCGATCGTCGAGGCCGCGGTGCGCCGCCTGCGCCCCATTGTGCTGACCGCCGCCGCCGCCGTGCTGGCCATGATCCCGCTGTCGCGCAGCGTGTTCTGGGGCCCGATGGCGGTGGCCATCATGGGTGGGCTGATCGTGGCCACCGTGCTGACGCTGCTGGCCTTGCCGGCCATGTACGCCGCGTGGTTCCGTGTCCGGCGCGAACCGGCGCCTGCCTTACAATAAGAGGTTTGCCGTTGCGGTGCCCCTGGCACCCAGCGGCTCAAACCACAGCGCGGGTGGCGAAATTGGTAGACGCACCAGGTTTAGGTCCTGACGCCAGCAATGGTGTGGGGGTTCGAGTCCCCCCCCGCGCACCACACATTTGAACCGGATTGTTCAGTGGCAGCCCGCCAGGCTGCCCTGTTGCCCCTACAGGAGAAAACCATGGCCGTGAACGTTGAAACCCTGGAAAAGCTGGAGCGCAAGATCACGCTCGAACTGCCGGTGGACGCCATCCAGAAGGAAGTGGAAGCCCGCCTCAAGCGCATGCAGCGCCAGGTCAAGATGGACGGTTTCCGTCCCGGCAAGGTGCCGATGAGCGTGGTGGCCAAGCAGTACGGCTACTCGGTGCAGTACGAAGTCATGAACGACAAGGTCGGTCAGGCCTTCAACGCCGCCGCCGCCGAAGCGCAGCTGCGCATCGCCGGTCAGCCGCGCATCAACGAAAAGGACGGCGCCCCCGAAGGCGTGGTGGCGTTTGAAGCCATCTTTGAGGTCTTCCCCGAGGTCAAGATCAACGACCTGTCCGCCGCCGAAGTGGAAAAGCTCAGCGCCGCCGTGGACGACGCCGCCATCGACCGCACCCTGGACATCCTGCGCAAGCAGCGCCGCACCTTCGTGGCGCGCACCGCCGACGACGCCGCCACCGACGGCGACCGCGTGACCATCGACTTCGAAGGCAAGATCGACGGCGAGCCGTTTGAAGGCGGCAAGGCCGAAGGCTTCCAGTTCCTGGTGGGCGAAGGCCAGATGCTCAAGGAATTCGAAGACGCGGTGCGCGGCATGAAGGCCGGCGAGTCCAAGACCTTCCCGCTGAACTTCCCGGCCGACTACCACGGCAAGGACGTGGCCGGCAAGACCGCCGACTTCCTGGTGACCCTGAACAAGGTCGAAGCCCAGCAGCTGCCCGAGGTGAACGAGGCATTCGTCCAGTCCCTGGGCATTGCCGATGGCACCGTGGCCGCCCTGCGCGCCGACATCCAGAAGAACCTGGAGCGCGAAGTCAAGTTCCGCCTGCTGGCCCGCAACAAGGCCGCCGCCATGGACGCGCTGGTCGCCCAGTCCGAGCTGGACCTGCCCAAGGCCAGCGTGGAAGCCGAGGTGGCCCGCCTGGTGGAAGGCGCCCGCGCCGACCTGAAGCAGCGCGGCGTCAAGGATGCTGACAAGGCCCCGATCCCGGCCGAACTGTTCCAGGAACAGGCCGAGCGCCGCGTGCGCCTGGGTCTGGTGGTGGCCGAACTGGTCAACGCCAACCAGCTGCAGGCCACGCCCGAGCAGATCGACGCCCACATCAACGAGCTGGCTGCCTCCTACGAGAGCCCGGCCGACGTGGTGCGCTGGTACAAGGGCGACAACCGCCGTCTGGCCGAGGTCGAAGCCATCGTCATCGAAAACAACGTCACCGAATTCGTGTTCGGCAAGGCCAAGGTGACCGACAAGGCCGTCAGCTTCGAAGAACTGATGGGCCAGCAGGGCTGATCCAGCGGCCTCGGGCACCCCAGGGGGCCCGGACCGGCAGGGCGGGCACACACCCGCCCTTTTTTTTGCCAGAACGCCCCCCAACTGCCGTGCCGTGGTCGCCCGCCGGCCTTGGCGCCGCCAATGCCTCTCGGCTTTGGTTACAGTTGGGCGTTGTACAGATTTTCGGAGCACACACATGAGCGCATTGGATGCACACAACCTGGGCATGGTCCCCATGGTCATCGAACAGTCGGGCCGTGGCGAACGCGCCTACGACATCTACTCCCGCCTGCTCAAAGAGCGCGTGGTGTTTCTGGTCGGCCCGGTCAACGACCAGTCGGCCAACCTCGTCGTCGCCCAGATGCTGTTCCTGGAAAGCGAAAACCCCGACAAGGACATCCACTTCTACATCAACTCGCCCGGGGGCTCGGTGAGCGCCGGCATGTCGATCTTCGACACGATGAACTTCATCAAGCCCGACGTGTCCACCCTGTGCATGGGCATGGCCGCCAGCATGGGCGCCTTCCTGCTGGCCGCGGGCACCAAGGGCAAGCGCTTTGCGCTGCCCAACTCGCGCGTCATGATCCACCAGCCGCTGGGCGGCGCCCAGGGCCAGGCCACCGACATCGAGATCCACGCCCGCGAAATCCTGCGCCTGCGCGCCGACCTGAACAAGATCCTGGCCGAGCGCACCGGCCAGCCGCTGGACAAGATCGAGCGCGACACCGAACGCGACTACTTCATGGCGGCGGCCGAAGCGGCAGAATACGGCCTGATCGACAAGGTCATCGACAAGCGCGGCGCCTGAACGGCCCCCGCCGGGCCTCCCGTATCATTGCCGGCAACGGCGACTTCCCGAGACAGCAGCAAGGCACCCCCATATGGCCGATAAAAAAAGCGCCAACAGCGACAAAACCCTTTACTGCTCCTTCTGTGGCAAGAGCCAGCACGAGGTCAAGAAACTGATCGCTGGCCCCTCGGTGTTCATCTGCGAAGAGTGCATCGACCTGTGCAACGACATCATCCGCGACGAACTGCCGCCCTCCACCGTTGGCGCCGCCGCCGAGGGGGACGCGCTGCCCACGCCGCTGGAGATCAAGCAGCACCTGGACCACTACGTGATCGGGCAGGAAGCGGCGAAAAAGTCGCTGTCGGTGGCGGTGTACAACCACTACAAGCGCCTGCGCCACAAAGAGGTGGCCAAGAAGGACGACGTGGAGCTGGCCAAGAGCAACATCCTGCTGATCGGGCCCACCGGTTCGGGCAAGACGCTGCTGGCCCAGACCCTGGCGCGCCGCCTGAACGTGCCCTTCGTCATGGCCGACGCCACCACGCTGACCGAAGCCGGCTACGTCGGCGAGGACGTGGAAAACATCATCGCCAAGCTGCTGCAGACCTGCAACTACGACGCCAGCAAGGCGCAGCAGGGCATCGTCTACATCGACGAGATCGACAAGATCACCCGCAAGTCCGAGAACCCGTCCATCACCCGCGACGTCTCGGGTGAGGGCGTGCAGCAGGCGCTGCTCAAGCTGATTGAAGGCACGCTGGCCTCGGTGCCGCCCCAGGGCGGGCGCAAGCACCCGAACCAGGACATGTTGCAGGTGGACACGGCCAACATCCTGTTCATTTGCGGTGGCGCCTTTGCCGGCCTGGAGAAAATCGTGGAGCAGCGCACCGAAGCCGCCGGCATCGGCTTTGGTGCCAGCGTCAAGAGCAAGAAGGAACGCAGCCTGACCGAGGTGTTCGCCGACGTCGAGCCCGACGACCTGGTGCGCTTCGGCCTGATTCCCGAACTCGTGGGCCGCCTGCCCGTGGTCACCGCCCTGGCCGAACTGGGCGAGGACGCGCTGGTGGACATCCTGACCGAGCCCAAGAACGCGGTGGTCAAGCAATTTGCCCAACTGCTGCAGATGGAAGGTGTGGAGCTGGAGGTGCGCAACGGCGCGCTCAAGGCCATCGCGCGCAAGGCCATCAAGCGCAAGACCGGTGCCCGCGGTCTGCGCTCCATCCTGGAACAGGCGCTGATGGACACCATGTTTGAACTCCCCAGCATCGGCAACGTCGAAAAGGTGGTGGTGGACGAGTCCACCATCGAAGACGGCAAGGCGCCCCTGCTGGTGTACCGCGAAGCCGCCCGACAGGCCTGACCCGACGGGGCGGGGCGCCCGGCGCCCTTGCCCCCACTGGCAAGCGGGTTGAAGCGGCCGAATGTGCCCCCACTTGCCACATCTATTTTGAGGTAAGACGATGTCCGGACACACCCTTCTCCCGAGCCAACCCGTCACGCTGCCGCTGCTGCCGCTGCGCGACGTGGTGGTGTTTCCCCACATGGTGATCCCGCTCTTCGTGGGCCGGCCCAAGAGCATCAAAGCGCTGGAAACCGCGATGGAGCACGAGCGCCGCATCATGCTGGTGGCTCAGAAAGCCGCCGCCAAGGACGATCCCACCCCCGACGACCTGTTCGAGATGGGCTGTGTCGCCAGCATCCTGCAGATGCTCAAGCTGCCCGACGGCACGGTGAAGGTGCTGGTGGAGGGCGTGCAGCGCGCCCAGGTGCGGTCGGTGGTGGACGGGGAAGAGCACTTCCACGCCGAGGTGACCCCGGTGGCCGCCGAGGCCGAGGCGCCGCAGGACGCGACCGAACTCGAAGCGCTGCGCCGCGCGGTCATGCAGCAGTTCGACCAGTACGTCAAGCTCAACAAGAAAATCCCGTCCGAGATCCTGACCTCCATCGCCAGCATCGACGACGCCGGCCGCCTGGCCGACACCATCGCCGCGCACCTGCCGCTCAAGCTGGAGGCCAAGCAGAGCGTGCTCGACCTCGACGGCGTGACCCAGCGCCTGGAAAACCTGTTCAGCCAGCTCGAACGCGAAGTCGATATCCTGAACGTGGACAAGCGCATCCGCGGTCGCGTCAAGCGCCAGATGGAGAAAAACCAGCGCGACTTCTACCTGAACGAACAGGTCAAGGCCATCCAGAAAGAACTTGGCGAGGGCGAAGAGGGCGCCGACATCGAGGAGATCGAAAAGAAGATCAAACTCGCCAAGATGCCCGCCGAAGCCCGCAAGAAGGCCGAAGCCGAGCTGAAAAAGCTCAAGCTGATGTCGCCCATGTCGGCCGAGGCCACCGTGGTGCGCAACTACATCGACGTGCTGGTGGGCCTGCCCTGGAGCAAGAAAACCAAGATCAAGCACGACCTGGCCTTTGCCGAAGACGTGCTGAACGAGGACCACTACGGCCTGGACAAGGTCAAGGACCGCATCCTCGAATACCTCGCGGTGCAACAGCGGGTGGACAAGGTCAAGGCCCCCATCCTGTGCCTGGTGGGGCCCCCGGGCGTGGGCAAGACCTCGCTGGGCCAGTCGGTGGCCAAGGCGACCGGGCGCAAGTACGTGCGCATGGCCCTGGGCGGCATGCGCGACGAGGCCGAGATCCGCGGCCACCGCCGCACCTACATCGGTGCCATGCCGGGCAAGGTGCTGCAGAGCCTGAACAAGGTCGGCACCAAGAACCCGCTGTTCCTGCTGGACGAGATCGACAAGCTGGGCATGGATTTCCGCGGTGATCCGTCGTCCGCGCTGCTGGAGGTGCTGGACCCCGAGCAGAACCACACCTTCGCCGACCACTACGTCGAGGTCGATTTCGACCTGAGCGACGTGATGTTCGTGGCGACTTCCAACTCGATGAACATCCCGCCGGCGCTGCTGGACCGGATGGAGGTGATCCGCCTGAGCGGTTACACCGAGGACGAGAAAACCAACATCGCGCAGAAGTACCTGCTGCCCAAGCAGTTGAAGAACAACGGCATCCAGAACGACGAGTTGACGGTGACCGAAGACGCCCTGCGCGACGTGGTGCGTTACTACACCCGCGAGGCCGGCGTGCGTTCGCTGGAGCGCGAGCTGTCCAAGATCTGCCGCAAGGTGGTCAAGGGCCTGCTGCTGAAAAAGTACACCCCCACGGTGGAGGTGAACGCCGAGAACCTGAGCGACTTTTTGGGTGTGCGCAAGTACACCTACGGCCGTGCCGAGGCGCAGAATCAGGTGGGCCAGGTGGTCGGTTTGGCCTGGACCGAGGTGGGCGGCGACCTGCTGACCATCGAGGCCGCGCTGATGCCGGGCAAGGGCAACGTGATCCGCACCGGCTCGCTGGGCGACGTGATGAAGGAGTCGGTCGAGGCCGCGCGCACCGTGGTGCGCAGCCGCGCGCGGGCGCTGGGCATCAAGGACGAGGTGTTCGAGAAGAAGGACATCCACATCCACGTGCCCGACGGCGCCACGCCCAAGGACGGCCCCAGTGCCGGGGCGGCCATGACGACCACCATGGTGTCGGCGCTGACCGGTATTCCGGTGCGGGCCGACGTGGCGATGACCGGTGAAATCACCCTGCGGGGCGAGGTCACGGCGATTGGCGGGTTGAAGGAAAAGCTGCTGGCCGCGCTGCGTGGCGGCATCAAGACGGTGCTCATCCCCGAAGAAAACGTCAAGGACCTGGCCGAAATTCCGGACAACGTGAAGGAAGGCCTGGAGATCGTGCCGGTGCGCTGGATCGACCGGGTGTTGGAGATTGCCCTGGAGCGCTACCCCAGCCCCCTGACCGAGGAGGAGGCCGCTGCGGTGGCCCCAACGGCGGCCACGGCCGAGAGCCCCCCGGCGGTGAAGCATTGATGCAAAAATTCTGTACCGGGTTTGACGATGGCGTCAAAATCGGTATAGAATAAGGGCTTCAAACAACGCAGCGGCAACGCCAAATTGGTTGAAACATGCGGGATTAGCTCAGTTGGTAGAGCGATACCTTGCCAAGGTATAGGTCGAGAGTTCGAGCCTCTTATCCCGCTCCATATTTAGGTCGCCGCGCAAGCGGTGGCGGTGATCCAGTCGCATGACCGGACAGAACCCAACAGGGCGCGGTAGCAAAGCGGTTATGCACCGGATTGCAAATCCGTGTAGGTCGGTTCGACTCCGGCCCGCGCCTCCAAGTTGATGGCTTGCGCAAGCAGGTCCATGCGGGATTAGCTCAGTTGGTAGAGCGATACCTTGCCAAGGTATAGGTCGAGAGTTCGAGCCTCTTATCCCGCTCCAATACGCAAACAGCCTTCAGGAAACTGAAGGCTGTTTTGCTTTCTGGGTGGCTTTTCCATCGGGTTTCTGTCGCACTGGTCAATGCGCGCGGTCTCCCGTGCTCGCCCAGGCCCCGCTGGGCCAAGGCGCCTCAGCGCGCGGTGACCGGGGTCTTGCTGCTGGCCACCGTGGTCTTCTTGCCGGTCTGCGATTTGGCGGTTTTGGGCGGGGATTGGGCCGGCGGTTTCTGGGCGGTCTTCACCTTTTGGGTCTTCTGGGTAGCCGCGGCTTTGGCGGTCTTGTTCCCTTTGGGCTTGTTTTTGGTCACGGTGGCCGCCTTGCGGCTGCCTCGGTCTGCGTCGCCATGCGCCACCGCCTGTGCCTCCGCACGCACCACCAGCAGCGTCTGGCCGGCGCGCAAGGGGGTGTGGGCCTGGAGCCGGTTCCAGCGCCGCAGTTCGGCCACACTGACGCGGTGGCGCTTGGCGAACTTGGCCTGGGTGTCGCCGGCCCGTACCTTGACGCGCTGGCTGCGCTGGGCGGCCCGTTCGGGCACGAACTGGATCTGGCCGTTGTCGGCGATGTGTTCGGGCACGTCCCGGTCCAGCGTGCCCTGGCGCGGCACCAGCACGGTGGAGCCGGCGCGCAACAGCATGCGCGGGGGGATCTTGTTGATTTCGCGCAGTTCGGTTTCGCTCAGCCCGTGCTGCTGGGCGGCGTGCGCGGCGGTCATGTGGCTGGGCACGCGCCACGCGGTCCAACTGGCGGTGGGCCCGGTGTGCTGGCGCAGCCGCTCTTCAAAGCGCAGGGCGTTGTCCCAGGGCAGCAGGATGGTCGGCGTGCCCGCGGCCATCACGACCGGCTTGTTGTGCGAAGGGTTGAGCTGGCGAAAGTCTTTTTCGCTCACCTCGGCCAACTGGGCGATGAGGCTGACGTCGAGATCGCGGTCGACAGTGACCGAGTCGAAGAAAGGGTGGTTTCCGACGGGCGGCAGGCCGATACCGAACTGCCCCGGGGCCCGCACGATGTTTTTGACCGCCTGCAGCTTGGGCACGTAGTCGCGTGTTTCGGCGGGCATGCGCAGGTCCTCGTAGCCGGTGCCCAGGCCCTCGGCCTGGTTGCGCTTGATGGCGCGCATCACATTGCCTTCGCCCCAGTTGTAGGCGGCCA
>NZ_JAAQQT010000561.1:0-13575 GCF_011742065.1 Aquabacterium sp. A08 | reverse complement strand
CGGTCACGGTCTGGCCGAAGCTGCGGGTGCAGGCGATGGCCTGTTTGGCCACGTCGGCTTCGTCCAGCGCCAGGCAGGGCACACCATTCAGTTCGCGCACGGTGCGCTCCAGCACCACCGACCAACGCTGCCGCACGTGGCGCGGATCGAGCCGCCGCAGGTCGTGCACGGTGGCCACGCCGGCCGCGCGCAGCTGCTGCGCGATGCGCGGGCCCACGCCCCAGACCTCGCCCACGTCGGTGCGGCGGTACAGCCAGTCCCGCTGCCGGGGCGTGAGATCGAGCAGGTTGCACACCGGACCCAGCTGGGCCGGGTAGGGGCTGCCGGCGCGGCCGGCGCTTTTGGCGATGTGGTTGGCCAGCTTGGCCAAGGTCTTGGTCGGCCCCAGGCCGATGCAGCTGGGCAGCCCCAGCCACTGCTGGATGCGCGCCTGCGTGGCGCGGGCCTGCGCGGTGGCGTCGGGCAGGCCGGTCAGGTCCAGAAAACACTCGTCGATGGAGTAGACCTGCTGGCCGCAGCCCAGCCGCTCGGCGACCTGCATCAGCCGGTGGCTCATGTCGGCGTACAGCTCGAAATTGGCCGACAGCGCGGCCAGGCCGGCGCTGTGTTCCAGGTGCCGGATCTGGAACCACGGCGCACCCATGCGGATGCCCAGGGCCTTGGCCTCCTCGCTGCGGGCCACGGCGCAGCCGTCGTTGTTGGACAGCACCACCACCGGACGCCGCTCCAGCCGCGGGTTGAACACCCGTTCGCACGAGACGTAAAAGTTGTTGCCGTCGAGCAGGGCAAACACCGGGGCGGGCGGCATGGCCGGCGTGCCTTCAGGGTTTGCGGGCGTAGACCTTGACGCAGGCCGTGACCACGCCCCAGACGGTGAGGGTCTGGCCCTCGGCCGGCACGATGTCGGGGTAGTCCGGGTGCGCCGGCAGGAGCTTGACCACGCCGTCGCGCTGGTGCAGGGTCTTGAGGGTGATTTCGTTGTCCAGCACCGCCACCACGATGTCGTGGTGCTGGGCCTGCAAGGCGCGGTTGACGACGATGAGGTCGCCGTGGTCGATGCCGCGGCCGGTCATGGACTGGCCGCTGGCGCGCGTCATGAAGCAGTGCGGTTCGTCCAGGGCCAGCATCTGGGCCAGGTCCAGCCGGTCCACTTCGAAATCGGCCGCGCCAAAGGGGATGCCGGCGGGCGTGTTGTGGGCCATCAGCGGCATGGCCAGGTGGGCGCGCGGGCCCAGCGCGTCCTGCAGCAGGGCGCGCGCCGCCGTGCCCGCGACAGGGGGCTCGCCCGGCCAGACCGGGGACGGGTGGGCGGGGGGCGCGGCGGGGGTGTCGTCGGGGTGGGCTTCGTCCAGCCAGCCGGTGGGCACGCCGCAGGCCTGTTCGATCTGGCGGGCCAGTTTGTGGCCCAGGGGCGTGTCTTTCTTGACGCGGCTCCAGTGGGCGCCGGCCAGGCCCACGAAGGCGGCGAAGGCGCGGTCTTCACCGGATTGGCCTTGGGCCAGGGCCTGCAGCCGCCAGCGCAGCCACAGGGCCAGGACGTTGCGGCGGCGCTGTTCGGCCAGTTCGGCGGGGACGGGTTTGGGCGGCACGGCTTGATTCGATCAATTGAATTGACGGAATATTAGCAGAGTCGGCCGGCCGCCGCGGCCGCGCGGGGTTTATTTGTAGAAGGCTTCGACCGTGCCCTTGAGCTGGATCAGCAAAGGGCGGCCCTTGCGGTCTTTGGTCTTGCCGGCGGGCACCTTGATCCACCCCTCGCTGACGCAGTATTCCTCCACGTCGAAGCGTTCTTTGCCGTTGAAAACGATGCCGATGTCGTGTTCAAACACCGCTGGCACGTGGTGCGGGCCGGGGTGGACGGACAGGCGGTCGGGCAGGGCGGGGCGTTGGGGGGTGTCGGTCATGGGTCGGCTCGGGTGGTTCGCGGGCGGCCGGTGCCTCAACAAAAAACCCGTTGTCCTGGGCGGATCAACGGGTGCTCTGGGGTGCGCGGTGCTCCGGGATGTGCGTCTGGAGCGGGTGATGGGAATCGAACCCACGTTATTTGCTTGGGAAGCAAGAGTCCTACCATTGAACGACACCCGCGTGAGGCTGGATTCTATGCGAATCCCGGGCCGTTTCCGGCCCGGGCCGGGTCAATTGACCGAGAGTTTGAGTTCGGCCCGGGCGGCTGGCTCCGCGTCGGTCGCGGGCGGGGCGCCGTTGGCCCCGAGGAACAGGCGTTCGGCCGGGACCTGCCGGCCGGCCAGGTAGTCCTTCACCGCCACGCCGCGGGCCACTGCCAGTTCGCGCATGTCGGCGTCGGTCACGGGCACGGCGGCCAGCAGCAGGGCTTCCATGTCGGCCAGCGGCAGGTCTTTGGCCAGCCCCACCAGGTTGCGCGGTTTGGCGATGTCGGCGCGGCGGTACACCTCCTTGAGCAGAGCGGGGTATTCCTCGGCGCTCACCGGGGCGGTGGCGCTGCCGTCCTGGCCGTCGCGCAGGGCCCGGCGGCGTTTTTCGGCGGCGACCATGCTGTCGAGCTTCAGACGGCGAAAACCCGCGCGTTCGGCGTCCAACTGGCTGTGCCCGACCACGGTGAGCTGCAGCGCGGGGCGGTCGAGCAGGGCCTGGGCCACGCGGTCCAGGGCCTGGCGCGCGTCGGGGTCCAGGCGCGCACTGCCGGGGGCAAAGGCCACCTGTTGCAGGCTATCGCCGCCGCCCAGCGCGTTGGCGATGAGGGCGAACGGCGCGGTGATGGCCTTGCCGATGAGGTTGACCACCAGCCGCACGATGATGGGACCGAGGCGGAACTGCGGGTCGTTGAGCGAGCCGCTGATGGGCAGGTTGATGTCGATCACGCCGTTGCGGTCGGCCAGCAGCGCCACCGCCAGTTTGACCGGCAGGTTGGGCGCGTCGCTGCCCTCCACCCGGTCGCCAAAGCGCAGCTGGTTGAGCACGATCTGGTTGCTCGCCTGCAACTGGCCGCTGGGGTCGATGCGGTAGGTCACGTCCACGCTGAGTTTGCCGCGTTCGATGCCGTAGCCGGCGTATTTGCTGCTGTAGGGGGTCAGTGGCGGCAATTCCAGGTCGCGCACCTGGCCGCGGATGTCCAGCGCCAGCGGCTGCGCCAGGGGGTTGAGCCGCCCGGACACGTCGAGCGTGGCGCTGCCCTCGACGCGCCCGCGCAGGGTCAGCTCGGCCAGGGTGGGGCTGCTGTCGCTGCCTGGCCGGTTGGAGAAAGCCGCCAGGCTGCCGCTGAGTTCGCTCAGGTTGGCGGTGTAGTTGGGCTGCACGAAGCGGTCCGAGAAGCGGACCCGGCCGTTGACCAAGGCGATGGGGCCGAAGTCGATCTGTGGCGGGGACGCCGCGGCGTCGGGCGGGCCGGGTGGGGGCGGGGAGGCGAGCCGTGGGCCGGCGTCGGGGCCGCTCGGAGGCAGGGCGCCGCTGGGCTCGGTGGCCGCGCGGGCTTGGGCGCCGTGGGCGGGCGGGCCCACCAGCCCTTGCAGGTTGATGCGCCCGCTGGGGTCGATGACGACACGGGCGAAGTAGTCGCTCAGCACGGTTTCGGCGATGGCCAGGCGGCGCAACTGGCCGCCTTCGACCGCGAGGTCCAGGCCGCGCAGGTTCAGGGCTTTCCAGTCGAGCAGGTCTTCGCTGGGGTCGCGGGTGCTGGCCTTGAGGTCTTCCAGGGCGGCGTTGCCCTGCAGTTCCAGGGTGGGGCCGGCGCTGGGCAGGGCCAGGGCGATGCGGCCGCGGTAGCTGGCGTCGGCGCGCAGCAGCTCGAAATTCAGCACCTCGGCCAGGTAGGGTTCCAGCGCGTGCAGGGGCAGGCGCTCCAGGCGCAGCTGGCCGCGGGTGTCCAGCGGCGTGGGCTGGCGTGCGGCACCCGGCAGGCGCAGCGTGCCGTCGAAGGCCAGGCGGCCGGGTTCGCGCCGCGGCTGGGCCAGGCGGCCCAACAGTCGCACCGGCATGGGGGCCTGTTGGGCCGCCAGGGGCCGCAGTTGGCGCACCTGCAGCGTCAGCTGGGTGGCGTCCAGGGCGGTGCCGTTGCCCACGCTGGCGTCGCGCAGCGACACGGTGCCCGCCGCGATCAGCAGTTCCTCCACCGCCAGGTCCCAGGGGGGCGTCGTGTTGGAGGGGCTGCTGGTGGCGGTGGGCGTCGGGGGGGGGTCGGCGGCGGCCGTGGGCCACCAGTCTTCGAACATCCAGCGCCCGTCGCGCTGGCGTTGTAGCTGCAGGGTGGGCTGGTCCAGGCGCACCTGGCCGATGGTGGCGCGGCGCGCCAGCAGGTCGACCTGCACCGCCTGCAGGGCCAGGCTTTGCAGGCTGGCCTGGGGCCGTTGTGGTGGGCCCAGGCGCAGGCCGGTCAGGGCCAGGCTGGGCGCTTGCAGCGCCAGCTGGGCAGGGGTGTCGCCCCGGGCCGCTTGCCAGCGCAGGGTGGCGTCGGCATGCAGTTGGCCGGCCAAGGCCGGGCGCAGCACGGCGGCCAGGTAGGGCGCGGCGGCGGGCAGCGGCAGGCCTTGGGTGGTCAGGCGCAATTCGGCTGCGCTCCCGCTGGCCTGGCCTTCCCAGGCCACGGGCGTGCCCGCCAGCGACAGGCCGCCCCGGAGGGCCATGGGCCGCTCGGCCGGCCAGGCGGCGTCCTGCACCGTCAGCTCGATCTGTTCCGCGCTGAGCGCGGCGGCGGGCCGGGTGCTGGCGTCGGCCCAGTGCAGCGTGCCTTGGGACACCTGCAGCCGCGGCAGGGCCACGGTCCAGCCGGGGCCGCTGTTCGGGGCGGGGGCGGTTTCGGGTGCGGCGGGGCCTTGCCAGGCCTGCTGCAGCCGATGCAGGTTGAGGGCGCCCCGCGCGTCGCGGCGCAGGTGCAGGGTGGGGCCGTCCAGTTCCAGCGTGCCCAGGCCCAGGTGGCGGTCGAGCGGCCGCACGTCGGCCAGTTGCAGGTGCAGGCGCTGCAGCGCGAACAGCGGCAGGTCGGTGTCGCCTGTGGGGCTGCGTTCGGTCAGCTGCAGCCGGCTCAGGGTGAGGTCGCCGGCCAGGCCTACCCGGGGTTGTTCGGCCTGCTCGAACGACAGGGTGAGGTCGGCGTCCAGCTGGGCGCTGTGCGGCCGCAGCGGCCACTGGCTGGGCCAGTAGGGCAGGTAGGGGGCCAGGTCCAGCGCGTCGATTGTCAGGTGCGCCTGGGTCTGGTGGTCGTCGGCGAAGGGGGTGGTTTCGGCGCGCGAATCGAAGGCGGTGCCGTTGAGCCGGAACGCCAGGTGCGGCGTGGTCACCACGTCGCGGCGCGCGCCCAGGTTGCTCAGGAAGGGGATGTGCAGCTGCGCGCCGTCCAGCGTGTGGCGCACGCCGCGCGGGGCGTCGTGGAAGGTGACCTGGCCGTCGCTCAGGGCGATGTTGAAGACGGCGAAGCGCGGCGGCTCGGTGGGCGCTTCGTCGGGCTGGCGCAGGCGGGCCAGCACGTCGTCGATGTCGTAGCGGCCGGCGCCCAGGTGGGTCAGGTGCAGCCGGGGGGTGCGCACCTGCACGGCGTCCACCACCGGGGCCAGCCGCAGCAGGGACTGCAGCTCGGCGTCCAGGTACAGCTCGTCCACGGTCAGCAGCGGCTCGGCGTCCGCCGCATCCGGCGCGGCACCGATGCGCAGCTGGCGCAGGCGCAGCTCCAGCGACCAGGGGCGGAACGTGACCTCGCCCACCTGCACCGGCCGCCCCAGGGCCTGGCTGGCCTGTTGCTCGATCTGCCAGCGCAGCAGCGGCGGGCCGCCCAGCCAGGCCAGCAGCCACAGGCCCAGCAGCAGCGCGGCGGCAATGCCGGCGCGGCGGGCCCAGCGGGAAGTGAACAGGGGGTTCATGGGGCGGTCTCGCTCGGAAAAAAAGGGGGTCAGGGCTTGCCCAGCAGAAAATACAGGCCAGTGTATCCCCGGGGGGCGTGCACCAGGCTCAGGTACACCGGGCCGATGCCGGTGTCGGCGCCCAGAAAGAGGCTGCTGCCCCAGCGCAGGTCTTTGCGCAGGCTGTTGGGGCGCTGTTGTTCCTGGCTGTTCCAGGCGTTGCCCGCCTCCAGCGTGCCGCCGGCGAACAGCGCCCGCGCCACGCCCGGCTGCACCGGCAGGCGCCGGTAGTAGCCCAGCCGCGCCAGCACCAGCGAGTTGCCGGCCACCTGCCCGATGCGGTAGCCCGACAGCTGCTGGAAGCCACCGAGCGAGTATTCGTCGGCCGCGCCGGGCGGTACCGCCGACGAATGCCCCACGCGCAGGTAGGCGTTCCAGGTGTGCGGGCCGTGGCTGAACACCTGGTTGGCGCTGGCGTCCCAGCGCACGAAGGCGGTGCGTCCGGCGTCGGAGCGGTAGCGCCCGGCTTGCCATTCCGCCTGGTGGCGGTGGCCGCTTTGCGGGAAGTTGGCGTGGTCGAGCTGGTCCGACACCCAGGCCAGGCGCCAGGCCGCCTCGGTCCAGGTCTGGTTGCGCAGGCCGCCGGGCTGGTTCAGGTTGACGTAGTCGGGCAGTGACTGGCGCCGCGCCCCGAACAGGCCGAACCGCACGTCGCCCCAGTTGCCGACGCGGCCCAGGTGCCAGCCCGCGTCCAGCCCCAGGCGGGTGGTGCGGCGGCGGAACAGCGCGAACGGGTCGCCGGCGGCGTCGAACCATTCGATCTTGCGCAGTTCGTGGTCGGCGTACAGGCTGACGAAGCGGTCGCGGTCGGTGCCCAGTGGGTGGTACAGCTCGGTGCCCGCGGCCACGGTGGCGCCCAGTTCCACCCGGTTGCGCCACTGGGCGCCCAGGCGGTTCACGTCGCGCCGGTTGTGGCTGATGCGCAGGCGGAAGTCGCCCTGGCCCTGGAAGTCGGTCTGCAGGTCCAGCCCGACGCGGAACTGGTTGAGGCCCGCCGGGTCTTCGGTCAGCTGGTACACCAGGCCCTCGCGCGGGGAGCCGGGCTCGGGCTCCAGCCGGTAGTCCAGCCGCACGTAGTCGTCCAGCGCCACCAGGCGGCGCAGGTCCTGCTCGATGCGTTCGGGGTCGGGCGCGTCGCCGGGGCGCAGGTCAAGCTGGCGCTGCAAGCGGGCGGCCTGTGGCGTGTCCGCGCCCTCCAGCCGCACAAAGGCCAACTGGGCCGGCAGGCTGTTTTGCAGGGCCTGGTGGGTGCGTTCGCGCTGGGCGCGCCAGGCCGCGTAATCGGCCGGCGCCAGGCTCAAGCGCGCCAGCGACGCCGCCACCGCCTGGCCGTAGGCCCGCCCTGCGGCCACCAGCGCCGGGGCCTGGTCGAAGTCGCCCGCGGTCAGTGGGCCGAGCGGCGGCGC
This sequence comes from Aquabacterium sp. A08, assembly GCF_011742065.1. Classification (NCBI taxonomy): domain Bacteria; kingdom Pseudomonadati; phylum Pseudomonadota; class Betaproteobacteria; order Burkholderiales; family Sphaerotilaceae; genus Aquabacterium; species Aquabacterium sp. A08. Next base: position 6,302 of record NZ_JAAQQT010000561.1, on the reverse strand, counting down.
CAGCAGCAGGTCCTGCCGGCCCAGGCTGGCGAGGCTGCGCTGCACGTTCTGCTCGGTCAGGATGTTGAGCATCTGCACCGTCACGCCCACGGCGGTGTCGAGCGTGTCGCGCGCGGCCAAGGGGGTGCCGATGTTGACGGCGATCACCACGTCGGCCCCGAGCTGGCGGGCCACGTCCACCGGCAGGTTGTTGACCAGGCCACCGTCGCCCAGGATGCGGCCCTGCCAGTGCAGCGGCGCGAACACGCCCGGCACCGACATGCTGGCGCGCAACGCGGCAGCGAGGTCGCCGGCGGCCAGCAGCACCGGCTGGCCGTTTTCCATGTCGGTGGCCACGGCGCGGAACGGAATGGGCAGGCCGTCGAAGCCGTCCAGCTGGCGGGTGTGCAGGGTCAGCCGGCGCAGCAGCAGCTCCAGCGAACGGCTGGACACCGCGCCCTGCGGCAGGCGAAATTCGCCGTCCTGGAAGCCCAACTGCAGCACGGGGGAAAACTCGAAATCTTCCTCCTTGCGGCGTTGCGACAGTTCCTGCCGGGGCAGGCGCTGGGTGAACAGGCTGGCCCAGTCCACGCCCAGGATCTCGCGCTCCAGCGCCTCGGGCGACAGGCCGCTGGCGTACAGGCCCCCGATGATGGCGCCCATGGAGGTGCCCACCACCAGGTCCACCGGCACCCGGGCGGCCTCCAGCGCCTGCAGCACGCCCACGTGGGCAAAGCCGCGCGCGCCACCGCCCGACAGCACCAGGCCGATGCGCGGCCGCGCCGGGGTCGCCGCTGCCGGGGCGGCTGTGGCCACCGGGGCGGTCTGCGACCAGGCCGCTGGCGGGGCCAGGGCCCCCCACAGGGCGAGGCAGCACAGAAAGAACAGGGTAGGCCGCAGGGCTGCGCGCATGAACACCTCAGGGGGAACGACTTGGCCGCCAGTGTACGTGGCCGGGCCCCGGACCGGCGGCGGACCCGCTTGTCGCCAGGGTGTCAATTTCCGGCCAGCGGGCGACATTTCCCGGGGTATTCCCTTATCAGATGAAACGATTCTGTGCGCAGAATGGCCGCAACGTACCGATGGGTCGGTATTTTTGGGAAGCCCGCCGATGAGCGACACCATACTGGAAACACAGCACCTCACCAAGGAATTCAAGGGGTTCACCGCCGTCAGCGACGTGAACCTCCAGGTCCGCCGGGGCAGCATCCATGCCCTGATCGGCCCCAACGGCGCCGGCAAGACGACCTGCTTCAACCTGCTCACCAAGTTTTTGGAGCCCACCTCGGGCAGCATCCGCTTCAACGGCCACGACATCACCGGCGAACGGCCGGCGCAGATCGCGCGGCGCGGGGTGATCCGCTCGTTCCAGATTTCGGCGGTGTTCCCCCACCTGACGCTGCTGGAAAACGTGCGCGTGGCCCTGCAGCGCCAAACCGGCACCGCCTTCCATTTCTGGCGCAGCGAGCGCAGCTTGCGCGTGCTGGACGACCGCGCCGTGGCCCTGCTGGCCGAGGTCGGCCTGGCCGAGCAGGCCGACGAGACCACCGCCAACCTGCCCTACGGCAGCAAGCGCGCCCTGGAAATTGCCACCACCCTGGCCATGGAACCCGAACTGATGCTGCTCGACGAACCGACCCAAGGCATGGGCCACGAGGACGTGGACCGCGTGATGCACCTGATCAAAAAAGTGTCGGTGGGCCGGACCATCCTGATGGTGGAGCACAACATGAAAGTGGTGTCCACCATCGCCGACCGCATCACCGTGCTGCAGCGCGGTGCCGTGCTGGCCGAAGGGCCCTACGCCGAGGTGTCGAGCAACCCCGACGTGATGGCCGCCTACATGGGCACCACCGACGGCCAATGGCAAGGAGCCCATTGACATGAGCGCTCCCGCTTTGCAAATCCGCGGCCTGCAGGCCTGGTACGGTGAATCCCATGTGCTGCACGGGGTGGACATCACCGTGCAGCCGGGCGAGGTGGTGACGCTGCTGGGCCGCAACGGCGCCGGCCGCACCACCACCCTGCGCGCCGTCATGGGCCTGACCGGCGCCCGCCAAGGCTCCATCCAGATCAACGGGGTGGAAACCATTGGCCTGCCCACCCACCGCATCGCCCACCTGGGCGTGGGCTACTGCCCGGAAGAGCGCGGCATTTTCTCCAGCCTGTCGTGCGAGGAAAACCTGCTGCTGCCCCCGGCCCTCAAAACCGGGCGCCCGGGCATGTCGCTGGACGAAATCTACGCCATGTTCCCCAACCTGGCCGAGCGCCGCCACAGCCAGGGCACCCGCCTGTCGGGCGGTGAGCAGCAGATGCTGGCGGTCGCGCGCATCCTGCGCACCGGCGCCCAGTTGCTGTTGCTGGACGAAATTTCCGAGGGCCTGGCCCCCGTGATCGTGCAGGCCCTGGCCCGCATGATCACCACCCTGCGTCAGAAGGGGTTCACCGTGGTGATGGTGGAGCAGAACTTCCGTTTTGCCGCGCCACTGGCGGACCGCTTTTACGTGATGGAGCACGGCGGCATCGTCGAGCAGTTTGGCGCCGCCGAACTGCAGGCCAAGATGCCGGTGCTCAACGAGTTGCTGGGCGTCTGAACGCCCGGTCCCCCGTTCGCTTGCGCGCCGATTCATTCCACCCACCAGAAGGAGACACCATGAAACCCACTTTGAAAGCCCTGGCCCTGATGCTCGGCGTGGCCGGTCTGGCCACCCATGCCGCCCATGCCCAGGACAAGGTCCGCATCGGCTTCGTCACCGACATGTCCAGCCTGTACGCCGACATCGACGGCAAGAACGGTGCGCTGGCGCTGCAAATGGCCATCGACGACTTCGGCGGCAAGGTGCTGGGCAAGCCGATCGAGCTGCTGAGCGCCGACCACCAGAACAAGGCCGACATCGCCGCCTCCAAGGCGCGCGAGTGGATCGACACCCAGGCCGCCGTCGCCATCTTCGGCGGCACCAACTCCGGCACCGCCCTGGCCACCGCCAAGGTGACGCAGGAGAAAAAGCGCGTGTACGTCAACAACGGCGCCGCCACCGCCGCCTTGACCAACGAACAGTGCTCGCCCTACACCGTGCACTACACCTACGACACCGTGGCCCTGGCCAAAGGCACCGGCGGTGCGGTGGTGGACACCGGCGGCAAAAACTGGTTCTTCCTGACCGCCGACTACGCCTTCGGCCACGCGCTGGAGTCCGACACCACCAACGTGATCAAGGCCAAGGGCGGCACGGTGGTGGGCGGTGTGCGCCACCCGCTGAACGCGTCCGATTTCTCCTCCTTCCTGTTGCAGGCCCAGGCGTCCAAGGCCCAGGTGCTGGGCCTGGCCAACGCCGGCGGCGACACCATCAACTCCATCAAGGCGGCCAAGGAATTCGGCATCGGCAAGAACATGAAGGTGGTCACGCTGCTGTCCTTCATCACCGACTTCCACTCGCTGGGCCTGAAGAACACCGAGGGCCTGATGTTGACCACCCCGTGGTACTGGGACCTGAACGACGACACGCGCAAGTTCGGCAACCGCTTCTTCGAGAAGACCAAGCGCATGCCGTCCGAGATCCAGGCCGGCAACTACTCCTCGATGATGAACTACCTCAAGGCGGTGGAGGCGGCCAAGTCCACCGACGCCGACAAGGTGATGGAGGCCTGGCGCAAGATGAAGATGAACGACTTCTTCGGTTCGGGCTACCTGCGTGCCGACGGCCGCTACGTGCACGACATGTACCTGGCCCAGGTCAAGTCCCCGGCCGAGTCCAAGAAGCCGTGGGACTACTACAAGATCGTGAAGAAGATGCCCGGCGAAGAGGTGTTCACCACCAAGGCCGAGTCCAAGTGCGCGCTCTGGAAGTGACCCCCTGACCGGTGTGGCAAGGGCCTGGGCCCTTGCCCGCCGGACTCCCCGTCCTCACACCCCCTGACCCTATGGATATCTTCGGTATACCCATGCCGGCCTTGTTGAGTCAGCTCCTGCTCGGGCTGGTCAACGGGTCGTTCTACGCCATCCTCAGCCTGGGCCTGGCCGTGATCTTTGGCCTGCTCAACGTCATCAACTTCGCCCACGGGGCGCTGTTCATGACCGGCGCCGTCCTGACCTGGATGGGCATGAACTACTTCGAGGTCAACTATTGGGTCATGCTGGTGGCCGCCCCGGTCATCGTCGGCGCCTTCGGTGTGCTGATCGAGCGGCTGTTCCTGCGCTGGATCTACAAGCTCGACCACCTCTATGGCCTGCTGCTCACCCTGGGCCTGACGCTGATCATCGAAGGCGTGTTCCGCTCCATTTACGGCGTGTCCGGTCTGGGCTACGACACGCCCGACCTGCTGCAGGGCGCGACCGACCTCGGCTTCATGATGCTGCCCAACTACCGCGCCTGGGTGGTGGTGGCGTCCATCACGGTCTGCCTGGCCACCTGGTTCATGATCGAGAAAACCCGCATCGGCGCCTACCTGCGCGCCGGCACCGAAAACCCGCGCCTGGTGGAGGCGTTCGGCATCAACGTGCCGCTGATGATCACCCTGACCTACGCCTTCGGCGCCGCGCTGGCGGCGTTTGCCGGGGTGCTGGCCGCGCCGGTGTACCAGGTCTCGCCGCTGATGGGGCAGAACCTCATCATCGTGGTGTTCGCGGTGGTGGTGATCGGCGGCATGGGTTCCATCATGGGCTCCATCCTGACCGGCCTGGGCCTGGGCGTGGTCGAGGGCTTGACCAAGGTGATTTACCCCGAAGCCTCGTCCACTGTCGTGTTCGTCATCATGGTCATCATTCTGCTGATTCGCCCCGCCGGCTTGTTTGGCAAGGAAAAGTGAAGGGGCCCACCACATGAATTTCAGAACCACCACCACCCTGGGTTACGCCGTGCTGCTGCTCGGCCTGATCCTGGCCCCTTCCCTGGGCGCCTACCCCGTGTTCGTGATGAAGCTGATGTGCTTCGCGCTGTTCGCGGCCGCCTTCAACCTGCTGCTGGGCTACACCGGGCTGCTGTCGTTCGGGCACGCCGCCTTCTTCGGCTGGGCCGCCTACGTCACCGGCCACGCCATCAAGGTGTGGGAACTCTCGCCCGAACTGGGCCTGGTCTTCGGCACCGCGGCCGGGGCCTTGCTGGGCCTGGTGTTTGGCTACCTGGCCATCAAGCGGCAGGGCATCTACTTTTCGATGATCACCCTGGCGTTGTCGCAGATGCTGTACTTCGTCTGCCTGCAAGCGCCCTTCACCGGCGGCGAAGACGGCCTGCAAGGCGTGCCGCGCGGCACCTTGTTCGGGCTGCTGGACGTGAGCAACGACCTCGCCATGTACTACGTGGCGCTGGCCGTGGTGGTGCTGGCCTTCTTGCTGATCGTGCGCATCATCCATTCGCCGTTTGGCCAGGTGCTCAAGGCCATCCGCGAGAACGAGCCCCGCGCCATTTCGCTGGGCTATGACACGCACCGCTACAAGCTGCTGGCCTTCGTGCTGTCGGCCGCCATCGCCGGGCTGGCCGGTTCGCTCAAAACCCTGGTGCTGGGCTTTGCCACCCTGAGCGACGTGCACTGGACCGCTTCGGGGCAGGTGATCCTGATGACGCTGGTCGGCGGCCTTAGCACCCTGTCGGGGCCGCTGGTGGGCTCGGCCGTGGTGGTGCTGCTGGAAAACAAGATCGGCGAATTCGGCACCTTCCTGGCCCGTCTGACCTCGGTGGAGTGGTTCGGCACCCTGGGTGAATCGGTCACCCTGGTCACGGGCCTGATCTTCGTGGTCTGCGTGCTGGCGTTCCGCCGCGGCATCATGGGCGAAATCCTGGCGCTGCTGGCCCGTTGGCGCGCTTCGGCGCGCACCTAGCGCCCACTTGGCCCGGCGGCCCAGCCTGGGCCTCCCGAGACAACGCCTTCGGTTTTTGCGGACCGAAGGCGTTGGTGTTTGGCGGGCCGGCCCACCCTGGCCAGCCCGGGGCTCACTTCAGCACGTCGCCAATGCAGAGGTACTTGATCTCGACGTAGTCGTCCATGCCGTGGTGCGAGCCCTCGCGGCCCAGGCCAGACTGCTTGACGCCGCCGAAGGGCACGTGTTCGGTCGCCAGAATGCCCACGTTGATGCCCACCATGCCGTACTCCAGCGCCTCGCTCACGCGGAAAATGCGGCCCACGTCGCGGCTGTAAAAGTAGCTGGCCAGGCCGAATTCGGTGTTGTTGGCCGCGGCGATGGCTTCTTGTTCGGTGTGGAACTTGAACACCGGTGCGAAGGGGCCGAAGGTTTCCTCGCGGGCGCAGAGCATGTCGGCGGTGGCGTCGGCCACCACGGTGGGCTCGAAGAACTGCCCCGGCAGGCGCTTGCCGCCGGCCAGCACGCG
>NZ_JAAQQT010000560.1:0-22550 GCF_011742065.1 Aquabacterium sp. A08 | reverse complement strand
AGCACCTTGTGGTGCGCCGGGTCCAGCAGCTCCACCTGCTCGCCGCCGGGCACGCCCTGCCAGTTGCCGAAGCTGGTGGAAATCAGGCCCAGCGTGTCGAGCACGTTGATCTGCGTCACGCCCTTGAGCTCGGCGCGCTTGCCCACCATGTTCATGGCCGCCACATAGGCCTGGTCCGCCGCGTTCGGCTGAATGGCACTGACGATGGTGGTGCCGCTGACCTTGTCGAAGGCCTCGGCGCAGTCGCCGGCGGCGTAGATGCCGGGCACGTTGGTCTGCATGTGCTCGTCGGTCAACACCCCCTGCAGGCAGGTGATGCCGGAGTTTTCCAGGTAGCCGATGGCCGGGCGCACGCCGGTGGCGCTGATGATGAGGTCGGCCTCGATCGTCTGGCCGGTGGACAGACGCACCCGCAGCGGCCGGTCGGCGGCCGGCGCGGCGCCAGCCAGGCCCACGGCCTGCGCCAGCTTGCCCAAAATGCCGGTGGCCGGCTCGGGCGCGCGCTCAATGGCCTCCACCCGGGCGCCGGTGAACACGCGCACGCCCTTGGCCTCGCACCACTCGCGGATCATGCCGCCGGCGGCCGGGCCCATCATGCGCGGCACCATGCGGTCGCCCATTTCCACCACGGTCAGGTCCACGCCACGCTGCTTGAGCGCCTCCATGATGATGCAGCCGATGAAGCCCGCGCCCATCTGCAACACCCGGGCGCCGGGCTGGGCCAGCTTGGCGATCTCGCGCGCGTTCTCCAGCGTCCAGCAGGGGTGGATGCCGGGCAGGTCCATGCCCGGAATCGGCGGGCGCACCGGGTGCGAGCCGGTGGCGATCAGCAGCGTGTCGAAGGACAGGGTCTGACCGTCGTCCAGCGCCACGGTTTTGGCGGCGGCGTCCACCCGGGTCACGCGAGCGCGCACCTGGTCGATGCGCCGCTCGGCGAAGTGGCTGGCGCCCTTGCGCAGGTAGGTACCGCGCTCGTCGATGTTGCCGATCAGCAGGTAGGGGATCGCCATGCGCGAGTACGGCGGCTCGGGCTCGTCGCCGACCAGGGTGATGCGGTCATGCGGCGCGTGCTTGCGGATGGTTTCGGCCGCGATCACGCCGGCCGGGCCGGCGCCGAGGATGAGGTGATGGGTCATGGGCAATGGGCTCCGCGGACAATGAAAAAAGGGGTGGACAGGCGCGCGGCCTGAACCACCCCGGCCCTGTGCGCGCCAGGGGTGGCGCGGTCACAGGCGGTTCGGATCACAGACCCAGGCGGGCCTTGGTGTCGGCGGTCGGGCGGCCTTCGGTGTCCCAGCCACGCACCGCGTAGTACTTGGGCAGCATCTCGGGCAGCTTGTTCACCAGGCCTTTGGCCGGACCGGTCTGGGCCGGCTCGTTCAGCAGGCGCGGCGGCAGGTTGTCGTCCTTGGCGGTGAAGCCGGCGGCGTTGTTGAACTCGCGCTCCATGTTCCAGATGCGCTCACCGATCTTCTCCAGTTCCTCAGTGGTGTACTCGTCGCCACAGGCGGCGGCCACTTGGGGGGCCACGTCGGCCAGGCCCCAGGCGAAGCTGGTGAAGATGCAGATACCGGCCGAGTCGAAGGCGGCGGTCGCGTCCTGGAAGGCCTTGACCAGTTCCGGCTTGCCGTCGGCGGTCAGCGGGTCGGTCTTGACCGGAATGCCCAGCACCTCGGACGCCACGGTGTAGCTGCGCAGGTGGCAGGCGCCGCGGTTGGAGGTGGCGTAGGTCAAACCCATGCCCTGGATGCCGCGCGAGTCGTAGGCCGGGAATTCCTGACCCTTGACGCTCATCGACAGTTCGGGGTGGCCGTACTTTTCGCACAGGCGTTTGGAGCCCCAGCCGATTTCAATGCCAAAGCCCACGCTGTTGGCGGTCATGTCGGCCAGTTCGCACAGCGCCCGGGCCGAACCAAACGGCGCCTCGATGCCGATCTGCTCCTTGGTCAGCACGCCCATCTCGTACAACTCCATCACCGCGCCAATGGTGGCGCCAAAGCTGATCGGGTCCATGCCCTGCTCGTTGCAGATGGTGTTGGCGTACTGCAGCGCTTCCAGATCGTTCACGCCGTTGGCCGCGCCCAGCGCCCAGGCCGCTTCGTACTCCAGGCCGCCGGTGGCGCCCCAGTACTGCGGCTTGTTCTGCACGCTGAAGTGGGTCTGGTCGATCTTGCTGATGCGGCCGCACGCAATGGTGCAGCCAAAGCAGGCCTGGTTGGTGACCAGCTGCGCCTTGCCGTCGCTGGCGCGCGGCGTGGCCATGGCTTCGGCGGAGATGTCCTTGGCGCCCTCGAACTGGGTGTCGCGGTGGTTGCGGGTCGGCAGCGCACCGATCTCGTTGATCACGTTCATCAGCACCTGGGTGCCGTAGGTGGGCAGGCCCTGGCCGGTGACCGCGTTCTCGGCCAGGATCTTCTTCTTCTCGAAGGTGGTCTTCATGAAGGCCTTGGGGTCCTTGATGTTGCCCACGCCCTTGGTGCCGCGCACCGCGATCGCCTTCAGGTTTTTGCTGCCGGCCACGGCGCCCACGCCGGAACGACCGGCCGCGCGGTGCAGGTCGTTGACGATGGCGGCGTACAGCACCTTGTTCTCACCGGCCAGACCGATGGAGGAGATGCGCAGCAGCGGGTCCTGCAGGCTGGTTTTGAGCATGTCCTCGGTCTGCCAGACCGACTTGCCCCACAGGTGCGAGGCGTCGCGCAGTTCGGCCACGTCGTCACTGATGTAGAGGTACACCGGCTTGGGGCTGGCGCCCTCGAAAATCACCATGTCCCAACCGGCCGCCTTCAGCTCGGCGCCCCAGTAGCCGCCCGAGTTGGAGCAGGCGATGGCGCCGGTCAGCGGGCCTTTGGTGATGACGGTGTAGCGGCCGCCGGTGGAGGCCATGGTGCCGGTCAGCGGGCCAGTGGCCCAGATGATCTTGTTCTCGGGCGACAGCGGGTCGACCTTGGGATCGACCTCTTCGGCGAAGTATTTGGTGCCCAAACCGCGCGAACCCAGGTAGGCGCGGGCCCACTCCATGTTCAGCGGTTCGGATTGAACGGTGCCCGCCGTCAGGTTGACGCGGAGGATTTTTCCAGCCCAGGACATGTCGTTGCTCCTTCCGTGATCAGGCGGCCGAGGCCTGGTTGCCGAGCTTGTCAGCCCACTGTTTCATCTTGTCCATGCCGGTCCAGTTGGCGTCGATGTAGGTGATCGCGCCGGTCGGGCAGGCTTCGGCGCAAGCCGGCTCGCCACCGCACAGGTCGCACTTCTGGACCTTGCCGGTTTCCTGCACATAGTTCACTGTGCCGAACGGGCAAGCGATGGTGCAGACCTTGCAGCCCACGCAGGTGGTTTCGTTGACCACCTTGGCGCCGGTGACCTTGTCCACGGTGATCGCCTCGACCGGGCAGGCGTGCAGACACCAGGCCTCGTCGCACTGGGTGCAGGTGTAGGGCACTTTTTTGCCGGTGTGGTGGAAGTCGAACACCTTGATGCGCGACTTGGAGGTGGCGTACGTTCCGTAGTTTTCGAACGAACAGGCCATCTCGCACTGCAAGCAGCCCGTGCATTTGTCGGCATTGATGTGCAGAACTTTCTGCATGGAGGTTCTCCTCGTGGGGTGGCGACGCGGCACCTGTGAAATGCCATGCCTATGAACAAGATTGCATGGCGATTGTTGGAGCAGCGGCACGGTTTTCGCTCAGGGAAATCCCTAGTCGGCCATGCGTTGCGCGACTTATTCTCAAATTGAAACACTGCTCTAATGTCGAGACCGGCCACAACCGGGCTGCCCGCCCTCCACCCAGCGCCCCACCCCATGACCCACGGACTGTCCCACCCCGCCCTGCCCGAGCCCCAGGACCGCCTCGCGCGCATCGAACGGGCGCGCCAAACGGTCATGGGTCAGGCACCCGCTGGCGCAGCGCCCGGGGTGCAACCCTGGATCGAACGCTCCTGGCGGCGTTGTCTGGACCTGGGCATGCACCCCCGCCAGCGCATCCAGTTCGACGAGGTCTCGGCGCCGGCGGTCAAGCGCGCCATCGAGGCCAACCAGCCCCTGCTGCGCGCCGCCGCGCCGGTGATCCGTTCGCTGGCCCGGGCCATGGCCGACACCCGTTACTTCGCCATCCTGACCGACGCGCAGGGCGTGGTCATCGACGTCAACGGCCCGATCGACCGGCAGGACCCCAGCGCCAGCGCCATCGCCCGGGTCGGGGTCAACTTGTCGGAAGCGGCGGTGGGCACCACCGCCATCGGCGCCACCCTGGCCGAAGGGCTGCCGGTGTGGCTGCACCGCGGCGAGCATTTCTTCGACGACACCAGCGTGTACAGCTGCGCAGGCGCGCCGCTGTTCGGGCCCAACGGCCAGTGCATCGGCATGCTGGACCTGACCGGCATCCACGTGCCGGAGCGGCCGGCGCTCAAGCACCTGGTGACGCAGTCGGCGCGCAGCATCGAAAACGCGCTGACGCTGGCCCAGCCGCACCACCTGTTGCTGCGCCTGAACTGGCCCGGCCGGGTGCTGGGCGAGGACAGCGACGGCCTGGTGGGGCTGGACGCGGACGGCCGCATCACCGCGGCCAACCGCGCCGCCATCGACATGCTCAACCTGGTGCCGGGCCAGGCCTGGCCGCACGCCAGCGACGTGTTCGCGGTGCCCACCGGCGTGCTGTTCGACGCCGCGCGCCAGCAGCGGGGCGCGGTGGAGCAGCCGCTGTGGTGCGGCCTGCGGGTGCAGGTGCTGGCGCAGCCCCACAGCGGGCACGAGGGCGGCAGCGCCCCGGCCCCGAGCGGCAACTACGGCGTGCCGCTCAAGCAGGTGGAATCGGCGCTGATCCGCAAGGCGGTGGAGGACGCGCAGGGTAACGTGGCCGAGGCGGCGCGGGTGCTGGGCATCAGCCGGGCCACGGTGTACCGCAAGCTGGAACGGCGCTGACGCGGCCGGCCGGGTCCGCCGCGTCGGCGCGGGCGCAGGCTCAGGCCCGGTCGAGTTCGGCGAGTTCCTCGGCCGTGAACACGCGAGAGCGGGTGTGGAAGGCCTTGCCCTCGGGCCCTTCGAGCGAAAAGGTGCCACCCGTGCCCTCGATCACGTCGATGATGAGCTGGGTGTGGCGCCAGTGCGCGTACTGGGCTTTGCCGATGTAGAAGGGACAGCCCCCGATGTCGCCCAGGTAGACGTCGCCGGCACCGGTGGTGATTTCGCCCAACAGGTAGCAGTTGGCCGCGCTGTTGTCGCAGCAACCGCCGCTCTGGTGAAACATCAGCCCCGGGCCGTGCTTGGCCTTGAGGTGTTCGATGAGTGCGAGCGCCGCTGGCGTGGCGATGACTTTTTCAACCATCGGTGTCTCCGGGTGTGTTTTTTCGGCTCGCGCAACGCCTCAAACCAACGGGGCGTCCACCTCATACTGGAGCACCAGAAAACGAAGTTTCTGCGCAGCAAAATCGGCGGGCGCCCCGTCGGCTTGACGCGTCGGGGGGGGTGGGTTCTCGTGCCGTTTTAGAAGAAGCCCAGCTTGTTCTCGCTGTAGCTGACCAGCAGGTTCTTGGTCTGCTGGTAGTGGTCCAGCATCATCTTGTGGGTTTCACGGCCGATGCCCGATTCCTTGTAGCCCCCGAAGGCGGCGTGCGCCGGGTAGGCGTGGTAGCAGTTGGTCCACACGCGGCCCGCCTTGATGGCGCGGCCCATGCGGTAGGCCACGTTGCCGTTGCGGCTCCACACGCCGGCGCCCAGGCCGTACAGGGTGTCGTTGGCGATTTCCAGGGCCTCGGCTTCGTCCTTGAAGGTGGTCACGGCCAGCACCGGGCCAAAGATTTCTTCCTGGAAAATGCGCATCTTGTTGTGGCCCTTGAACAGCGTGGGCTGCACGTAGTAGCCACCTTCCAGCTCGCCGCCCAGGTGGGCCTGTCCGCCGCCAGCCAGCACTTGCGCGCCTTCCTGCTTGCCCAGGTCCAGGTAGCTCAAGATCTTGGTCAGCTGTTCCTTGGAGGCCTGCGCGCCCATCATGCTGTCGGTGTCCAGCGGGTTGGCGTGCTTGATGGCGGCCACGCGCTTCAACACGCGTTCCATGAAGCGGTCGTAGATCGATTCCTGGATCAGAGCGCGCGACGGGCAGGTGCAGACCTCACCCTGGTTGAAGGCGAACAGCACCAGGCCTTCGATCGCCTTGTCGAGGAACGCATCGTCCTTGTCCATGATGTCGGCAAAGAAGATGTTGGGCGACTTGCCACCCAACTCCAGCGTCGCGGGAATCAGGTTGTTGGCGGCGGCCTGGGCGATCACGCGGCCGGTGCTGGTGGAGCCGGTGAACGCAATCTTGGCGATGCGCTTGCTGATGGCCAGCGGCATGCCGGCTTCACGCCCAAAGCCGTTGACGATGTTGAGCACGCCCGGGGGCAACAGGTCGGCGATCAGCTCGGCCAGGATCAGGATGGAAATGGGGGTGGACTCGGCGGGCTTGAGCACCACACAGTTGCCGGCGCCCAGGGCGGGGGCCAGCTTCCAGGCCGCCATCAGGATGGGGAAGTTCCAGGGAATGATCTGGCCGACCACGCCCAACGGTTCCTGGATGTGGTACGCCATGGTGTTGGCATCGATTTCGGAAATGCCGCCTTCCTGGGCGCGCACGCAGCCGGCGAAGTAGCGGAAGTGGTCCACCGTCAGCGGGATGTCGGCGTTCAGCGTTTCGCGGATGGCCTTGCCGTTGTCCACGGTTTCGGCGTAGGCCAGCAGCTCCAGGTTCTGCTCGATGCGGTCGGCGATCTTGAGCAGGATGTTGGCGCGGGTGCCGGCGTCGGTCTTGCCCCAGGCGTCGGCGGCGGCGTGGGCGGCGTCCAGCGCCAGCTCGATGTCCTGGCTGTTGGAGCGGGCGGCCTGGGTGTAAACCTGGCCGGTCACCGGGGTGATCACGTCGAAGTACTGGCCATCGACGGGCGGCACAAAGCGGCCGCCGATGAAGTTGTCGTATTGTTTTTTGTAGGCGATTTTGGCGCCAGCGGCACCGGGAGCGGCGTACAACATGTTGTCTTCCTCTGTGAATTGGTCGGAAACGGGGAACAAAGCCTTTCGGGCCCGGTGTCCACTACAACTTCCATGCCATCCCGGTTTGTGTCCATTTGCCGCCCTGGCCAGGCCCAGATGGGGCACCGTGGAACGGTTGGTGTCCCAAACCGCTCTGTTCTGGTACGGCAATGCCTTGCATACGTTGCGCCACGGCGCAACGGCAGCACCGTGCATAAGTGAATACCCCCACCCCAACCCGCCAAAGCAAAAACCCGCCGGGGCTGACGCACCGGCGGGCGGGTGGGCGGTGGTGGAAAACCTCAGGGCTGGGCGTTGGGGAAGAACAACTGCTCGCCACCGATCTTGTACGACGCGATCGCCGCCTGGCCGGCCGCGCCGGTCACCCAATCGACGAACTTCTGCCCCTCGGCGGTTTTCACCTGGGGGTGCTTGGCCGCGCTGACCAGCATCACACCGTAGGGGTTGAACAAGCGCCGGTCACCCTCCACCAGCACCGCCAGGTCGGCGCGGTTCTTGAAGTTCAGCCAGGTGCCCCGGTCGGCCAGCACATAGGCCCCGCTGGAGGCGGCGATGTTCAACGCCGGCCCCATGCCACAGCCGCAGGCCTTGTAACCGCTGCCGGTGTTGCCTTCCCGGCCGGCCAGCCTCCAGAAGCGCAGCTCGGCCGCGTGGGTGCCGCTCTTGTCGCCGCGCGACACGAAGGGGGCGTTGGCCTGGGCCAGCTTGGACAGGGCCGCCACGATGTCCTGGCCGCGGGTCTGCGCCGGGTCGGCCTTGGGCCCGATCAGCACAAAGTCGTTGTACATCACCGGCTGGCGCTTGGCCGAAAACCCGTCGGCCACGAATTTTTCCTCGGCCACCTGGTCGTGCACGAACAGCACGTCGGCGTCGCCGCGGCGGGCCATGTCGATGGCCTGGCCCGTGCCCAGGGCCACCACCTTCACGTCGATGCCACTGGCCTGCTTGAACAGCGGCAGCACGTGGCCGAACAGGCCGGACTGCTCGGTGGAGGTGGTGGAGGCCACCACGATGGACTGGGCCTGGGCCCCGAACGACCACACCAACGCGCCCACGGCGAACCAGCCGGGTTTGAACCACTTGAACGACATCACAGGTCTCCTTTGCAAAAAGCCAGGGCCGTGGGGCACACCTGTGCCAGCACGGTCTCGTTGAAAAAATCGTGGGCCGGCAGATCGGCCCGCAGGCACCCACCTTCCAGGTACACCACCCGCGTGGCCAGGCGCTTGACCTGGCCCAGGTGGTGGCTGCTGAACACCAGCGTGGCCCCGGGGGCGGTGGCAAATTCGGCGATCAGCCCCTCCACCTCCTGCTTGGCGTGCGGGTCCAGGCTGGCGGTGGGTTCGTCCAGCAACCACACCGCCGGGCGCTGCGCCCACGCCCGGGCCAAGGCCAGCCGCTGCTGCTGCCCACCCGACAAGGCCCGCGCGTTGCGCCCCGCCAGCGCGGCCAGGCCCACCCGCTCCAGGGCCGCCAGCGCCGGGGCCCGCGTGGCGCGCCAGGGCGTGCCGCGCAAGCACAGGGCCAGGCGCACGTTCCACAGCGCGCTCAAGCGCAACACGAAAGGCCGCTGGAACAGCATGGCCTGCTGCGCCGGCGGGCAAGCCTGCAGGGCGCCGGCACTCAAGGGCAGCAGCCCGTGCAGGGTCCGCAACAGGGTGCTTTTGCCGCTGCCGTTGGCGCCCACCAGGGCCACCCGTTCGCCCGGGGCAATGCGCAGGTCCACCTGCCGCAACGCCAGCACCTGACCGGCCGTCCCCAGGCGCACGTCCATGGCTCGGCCGTCGAACACCGGTGGGGCCGGGGTCGGGCCCAGCGGTTGCGCCACGGACTGGCCACCCAGCACGGCCTTCATGCCCACACCGCCTGGGGCAGGCCGGTGTCGGCCCGCTCGCGCCAGCGGCGCAGCCAGGCCACGCACGCGTTCAGGCCCAACACCACCCCCAACAGCACCAGGCCCAGCGCCAGCGCCAGCGCCAGGTCGCCCTTGCTGGTTTCCAGGGCAATGGCGGTGGTCATCACCCGGGTGAAGCCGTCGATGTTGCCGCCCACGATCATCACCGCCCCCACCTCGGCCACGGCCCGACCAAACACGGTGATCACCACCGTCAGCAGGGCGTAGCGCTCGTCCCAGGCCAGCAGGGCGGCGCGGCCCAACGTGCCCGCCCCCAGCGAGCGCAGCTGCTCGCCGTGTTGGCGTTCGCCGTCTTCAATCAGCTGGCGCGTCAAGGCCATGGCCACCGGCAACACCAGCAGGGCCTGGGCCAGCACCATGGCCTGAAAGCTGAACAGCCAGCCCAGAAAACCCAGCGGTCCCGAACGCGACAGCAACAGGTACACCACCAACCCCACCACCACCGACGGCACCGCCAGCGCGGTGTTGAGCAGGGTGACGGCCACGCCCCGGCCGGTGAACCGCGCCACCGCCAGCCAGGCTCCGGCGGTCACGCCCACGGCGCTGGCCAGCACGCAGGCCAGCCCGCTGACGGCCAGCGAACGCCCCACCACCGTCCACAGGGCGGGGTCCAAGCCCACCAGCAAGGCGCTGGCGGTGTGCAGGCTGTCGGCAAAGGTGCTCATCTGCGCGGCATCCTAGCGGTTGATGCGGTCGGTCGCACTCGGTGTTGTCGAGGTATGCACCACGCTGCATACGGCCCACCCCCCACTCCGGCGGCTGGTGCACACTCGCGCCCATGCGCAAAGTGCAACTCAGCTACCAGCTCAGCGCCCTCCGCGAACCCGAGGCGCGCATCCACAACCCCCTGATCGACCTGCTCTACGCGGTGCGCACCCAGGGGTCCATCTCCGGCGCGGCCCGCGCCATGGGCCTGTCCTACCGCCACGTCTGGGGCCAGCTGAAGGAATGGGAGCGCCTGCTGGGGCAGGAGCTGATCGTCTGGGAGCGGGGCCAGGCCGCCCAGCTGACCGCCTTTGCCGACAAACTGCTGTGGACCGAGCGCCTGGCCCAGGCCCGCCTGGCCCCCAAGATCGAGGCGCTGCGCGCCGACTTGGAACGCACCCTGGCCCTGGCCTTCGAGCCGACGGCCCACGTGCTCAGCCTGTACGCCAGCCACGACGACGCCCTGCCCCGCCTGCAGGACTTCGCCGCCACCACCGCCGCGCTGCACCTGGACATCCAGTTCTGCGGCAGCGTGGACGCGATCCGGGCGCTGAACGAAGGCCGTTGCGCGCTGGCGGGCTTCCACGCCCGTGCCACCCCGGCGGCCGACAGCCTGACCGCCCAGGCCTACCGCCCGCTGCTGCAACCCGGCCAGCACAAGCTCATTGGCTTTGCCACCCGGGTGCAGGGGCTAATGGTGGCCCCGGGCAACCCGCTGCGCATCGACAGCCTGGCCCGGCTGGCCAAATGGAAGCTGCGCTTTGTCAACCGGGCGCCAGGCGCCGGCACCCGGGTGCTGCTGGACGAACTGCTGACCGAAGCCGGGCTGGTGCCCCAGGCGCTGTCGGGCTACGACCGCTGCGAACCCTCGCACAGCGCGGTGGCGCTGGCGGTGGCCAGCGGCTCGGCCGACGCGGGCCTGGGCACCCGGGCGGCGGCCCAGGTGCGGGGGCTGGACTTTGTGCCTCTGGCCACCGAACACTACCACCTGGTGTGCCTGAAAACCGCCCTGGAACAACCGGCGGTGCAGGCCCTGCGCACCCTGCTGGCCTCGCACCTGTGGTTGCAGCAGCTGGGCCAGTTGCCGGGTTACGCGCCCGACCACAGCGGCCAGGTCCGCGCCCTGCGCAGCCTGTTGCCGTGGTGGCAGTTCGGCACCGAGGCGCTCAGAACGCCGCCTGTTCTGCCTCCAGGTACGCCAGGCTGATGTACTTGCCGATGTTGCTCTCGAAGCCGTCGGTCTGGGCAGCCATCCGGGCCACGCGCGGGTCCTTCAACACCGCGGCCTTGGCCTGCTCCACCCCCTGCCCGGCCTCGACCGCTTTCAGACAAGGCTCGTAGATGCCGGCCATGAAATTGCCGTAGTCTCGCAGCAGGGTCTTGCTCGGGCGGCCGTGGCCGGGCACCCACAATTGTTCACCGGCGGCCCGGCCCAGCGCCTCGTAGTACTTGAAGGTGCCCACGTAGGAGCCGTCGTCCATGTTGGCGATGCGCCGGTCCATGGCGATGTCGGCGACGTAGGTCAGGCGGTCCTGCACCACCTCCACGCACAGGTCGGAATGGCAGTGGGCGCGGCCGTAAAAATGCGTTTTCAGGGTCACGTCGCCAAACTGGTAGGTCTGGCCGTGGGCGGTGGGCCGGTTGGGCGCCACCACCTTGGTGCCCAGCGTGGCCTGGTTGGTCCAGCGCTCCATCAGGCTGCGCCAGAGGTTGCCCTCGGCACCCTGGATCTGCTCGAGGGTGTAGGGCAAGGCGTAGATCGGCAGGTCGGCCCCGTAGGCGTTGACGAAGGCGTGGTTGCCCAGCCAGTGGTCGCCGTGGTAGTGGCTGTTGAAAATGGCCACCACCGGCTGGTCGGTGACGCGACGGATCATGCGCAGGGCCATTTCCCCGATCTGCAGCGAGCAGCCGCTGTCCAGCACCACCACCCCCACCGGGGTGACGACAAAGACCACGTTGGCCATCAGGCCCTGGTTCTCGGGGTTGGGGAAGCCGTCTTTGGCGTACACCATCCAGACGTGTTCGGACAAGCGCTGCGCCGGCACGTCGGGCACCGGCGGGCCGGCGATGAAGTCCTGCACCTGCTGCGCGAACAGGCGCACCTCGGGCACCGCCAGCAGGCCGGCGGCGGCCAGACCGGAACCGCCGGCCCAGGCCAGCCAGCGGCGGCGGCCGGGTTCGAACGGGGCGGCGGAGGCGCCGCGCGCGGGGGTGGCGCGGCCGTTGTGGGGTGGCATGGGGTGGGTCTCCTCGTCGGTGTGGCGGGTCGGGCGCCCACCATACATTCGTTCATCAATATTGACTGATGTTGATTGTGCGCCGCCCGTGGCGCGCTGTCAAAACCCGGCGCGACCGCCCGTGGACGGCTCAGGCGCGGGGCGGCGTGGCCAGGCGGCGGGCGATGTCCGCCACCAGCTGCCGCGCCAGGTCCAGCTTGGGGGCGTGTGGCAGCTCGCGGGTGCCGTGCGCGTCCACCAGCAACAGGGCGTTGTCGTCCTGGCCGAAGGTGGCCGGGCCGATGTTGCCCACCAGCAGGGGCACGTTTTTGCGCACGCGCTTGGCCTGGGCGTGGGCCAGCAGGTCGTGGCTCTCGGCGGCAAACCCGACACAAAACAGGTCGCCGCGCCGGGCGCGGTCGCTGGCGGCCACGCCCGCCAGGATGTCGGGGTTTTCCACGAAGTGCAGCGCCGGCGGCAGGCCGCTGCCGTCTTTCTTGAGCTTCTGGTCGGCGGCGGTGGCCGGGCGC
Organism: Aquabacterium sp. A08; assembly: GCF_011742065.1. Classification (NCBI taxonomy): domain Bacteria; kingdom Pseudomonadati; phylum Pseudomonadota; class Betaproteobacteria; order Burkholderiales; family Sphaerotilaceae; genus Aquabacterium; species Aquabacterium sp. A08. The sequence goes on along the minus strand of NZ_JAAQQT010000560.1, from coordinate 10,160 downwards.
CAGTCGGCCACCGCGGCGGCGGCCACGAACACGGTGGCGCGGTCCACCTCGGCCTGCACCGCGGCCTGCATCTGCAGCGCGGACTGCACGTTGACCCGGCGCACCCCCAGCGGCGTGGGCAGGTGCACCGGGCCGGCGACCAGCGTCACCTCGGCACCGGCCTCTTGCGCGGCGCGGGCCACGGCAAAGCCCATCTTGCCGCTGCTGTGGTTGGTGATGCCGCGCACCGGGTCGATGGCCTCAAAGGTGGGGCCGGCCGTGACCAGCACCCGGTGCCCGGCCAGCAGCTTGGGCTGGAACTGGGCCATCAAGCCCTGCAGCAGTTGCTCGGGCTCCAGCATGCGGCCGTCGCCGGTTTCGCCGCAGGCCTGGTCGCCCTGGCCCACGGGCAGCACCACCGCGCCGTCGGCGCGCAGTTGGGTCAGGTTGCGCTGGGTGGCCGGGTGGGCCCACATTTCGCGGTTCATGGCCGGCGCCAGCAGCAACGGCACCCGTTCGGCCGGGCGGGCCAGGCAGAGCAGGGTCAGCACATCGTCCGCGCGGCCGTGCACCAGCTTGGCCATCAGGTCGGCGCTGGCCGGTGCGATCAGCACCGCGTCGGCCTCGCGCCCCAGGTTGATGTGGGCCATGTTGTTGGGCGCGCGCGCGTCCCACTGGCTGGTGACCACCGGCCGGTTGCTCAGGGCCTGCATCGTCACCGGGGTGATGAACTGCGCCGCCGCCTCGGTCATCACCACCTGCACCGTGGCGCCGGCTTTGACCAGCAGCCGGCACAGTTCGGCCGACTTGTAGCAGGCGATGCCCCCCGACAATCCGAGGACGATGTGTTTTCCGGCGAGGTCTTGCATGGCCGGGAATGTACACCTACTTTTATAATCACAATTTCCTCTCTTGCGAACCGAGCGGTTCGCCTGCGACATGACCAAATTTGTATTCGTGACCGGTGGCGTGGTGTCCTCTCTGGGCAAGGGCATCGCCTCCGCCTCGCTGGCTGCGCTGCTCGAATCGCGCGGCCTCAAAGTCACCCTCATCAAGCTGGACCCCTACCTCAACGTGGACCCGGGCACCATGAGCCCGATGCAGCACGGCGAGGTGTTCGTGACCGACGACGGCGCCGAAACCGACCTGGACCTGGGCCACTACGAGCGCTTCATCACCACCCGGATGAAGAAGGCCAACAACTTCACCACCGGGCAGATCTACAAGTCGGTGCTGGAGAAGGAGCGCCGCGGCGACTACCTGGGCAAGACGGTGCAGGTCATTCCCCACGTCACCAACGAAATCCAGGAATTCGTCAAGCGTGGCGCCGGCGTCGGCACACCCGACGCGGTGGACGTGGCGATCGTGGAAATCGGCGGCACCGTCGGCGACATCGAGTCCCTCCCCTTCCTGGAAGCGGTGCGCCAGCTCAGCCTGCGCATGGGCCCCAACAACGCGGCCTTCGTGCACCTGACCTACGTGCCCTGGATCGCTGCCGCCGGTGAGCTGAAAACCAAGCCCACCCAGCACACGGTGCAAAAAATGCGCGAAATCGGTATCCAGCCCGACGCGCTGCTGTGCCGCGCCGACCGCGTCATCCCTGACGACGAGCGCGAAAAGATCAGCCTGTTCACCAACGTGCAAAGCTGGGGCGTGATTTCCATGCCCGACGTGGACACCATCTACAAGGTGCCGCGCGTGCTGCACGAACAGGGCCTGGACGGTCTGATCTGCGACAAGCTGCGCCTGAACACCCCGCCGGCCAACCTCAAGCGCTGGGACGATCTGGTGCATGAAGTGCAGCACCCGCAAGGTGCGGTCAAGATTGCCATGGTCGGCAAGTACGTGGACCTGTCGGACAGCTACAAGTCGCTCAACGAAGCGCTGCGCCACGCTGGCATGAAGAACCACGTCAAGGCAGAGATCACCTACATCGACTCCGAAACGCTGGAGTCGCAGGACGTGTCCGAGGTGCTGAAGCCCTTCGACGCCATCCTGGTGCCCGGCGGCTTTGGCAAACGTGGCACCGAGGGCAAGATCGCCGCCGCCCGCTACGCCCGCGAGCACCGGGTGCCCTACCTGGGCATCTGCCTGGGCATGCAGGTGGCCACCATCGAATTCGCGCGCCACGTGGCGGGCCTGGCCGGCGCCAACTCCACCGAGTTCGACCCGCAGACGCCGCACCCCGTCATCGCCCTGATCGACGAGTGGCAAGACGCCGACGGCAGCATCCAGAAGCGCGACGCCAGTTCCGACCTGGGCGGCACCATGCGCCTGGGCGCGCAAAGCTCCGACGTCGCACCCGGCACCATCGCCCACGCCATCTACGGCTCGGTGGTGACCGAACGCCACCGCCACCGCTACGAGGCCAACACCCAGTACCTGGACCGGCTGCGCGCGGCCGGCCTGGTGATCTCGGCGCTGACGCAGCGCGAACAGCTGACCGAAATCGTGGAACTGCCGCAAGCCCAACACCCCTGGTTCGTCGGCGTGCAGTTCCACCCCGAATTCAAGTCCACCCCTTGGGACGGCCACCCGCTGTTCAACGCCTTCGTCAAGGCCGGGCTGGACCAGCACAAGGCCCAACGGGCATGACCCGCACGCTCGCCGTGCACGCACACCCGTGGCGGGCCCTGGCCCACGAACGGGTCGCCGGAGGCTGACATGAAACTTTGCGGATTCGACGTCGGGCTGGACCAGCCCTTTTTCCTCATCGCCGGCACCTGTTCCATTGAAGGGCTGGGGATGTCGCTGGAGGTCGCCGGGCAGTTGCAGGCGATCTGCGCACCGCTGGGCATCCCGCTCATCTTCAAAGGCTCGTTCGACAAAGCCAACCGCTCGTCCGGCAGCAGCCAGCGCGGCGTCGGCCTGGACGCCGGCCTGAAGGTGCTGGACGAGGTGCGCCGCCAGACCGGCCTGCCCATCCTGACCGACGTGCACGACGCCTCGCAGGTGGCCGAGGTGGCCGCCGTGGTGGACGTGCTGCAAACCCCGGCCTTCCTGTGCCGCCAGACCGATTTCATCCGCGCCGTGGCCCAATCGGGCAAGCCGGTGAACATCAAGAAGGGCCAGTTCCTGGCGCCGTGGGACATGAAAAACGTCATCGACAAGGCCCGCGACGCCGCGCGCGAGGTGGGCCTGCCCGAAGACAACTTCCTGGCCTGCGAGCGCGGCGTGAGCTTCGGCTACAACAACCTGGTGGCCGACATGACCAGCCTGGCCGAGATGCGCAAGTCCGGCGCGCCGGTGGTGTTCGACGTGACCCACTCGGTGCAAAAGCCCGGCGGCCTGGGCAACGTGAGCGGCGGCGCGCGCGACATGGTGCCGGTGCTGGCGCGCGCCGGCGTGGCCGTGGGCGTGGCCGGCCTGTTCATGGAAACCCACCCGCGCCCGGCGGAGGCCTGGTCCGACGGCCCGAACGCGGTGCCCCTCCAGCACATGAAAGCCCTGCTTGAAACCCTGGTGCAACTCGACCAGGTCACCAAGCGCAGCGGCTTCCTCGAAAACCACTTCAACGCCTGAACCCGTCATGCCCAGCGCCTACCTGATCGTCGACATGCAGATCGCCGACCTCGAACAGTACAAAAAGTACATGGCCGAGGCCCCGGCGGCCGTGCAAGCGGCGGGCGGCGAGTACCTGGTGCGCGGCGGCCGCTTCGAGGTGCTGGAGGGCGACTGGACGCCCGCGCGCGTGGCCCTGCTGCGTTTTCCCAGTTACGAAAAAGCCAAGGCGTTTTACGACGGCGAAATGTACCGCCAGGCCCGCGCCCAGCGCGCCGGGGCCACCCAGTTTTTCAACATGATCCTGGTCGAAGGCGTGGCCCAGCCCGTGTTCTGACCGCTCCCGTTTTCAAACATCGAAAGGTAATCCATGAGTGCAATCGTTGACATCGTCGGCCGTGAAGTGCTGGACAGCCGGGGCAACCCCACCGTCGAATGCGACGTGCTGCTGGAAAGCGGCGTGATGGGCCGCGCCGCCGTGCCGTCGGGCGCCTCCACCGGCAGCCGCGAAGCCATCGAGCTGCGCGACGGCGACAAGAGCCGCTACCTGGGCAAAGGCGTGCTCAAGGCGGTTGAGAACATCAACACCGAAATTTCCGAGGCCGTGCTGGGCCTGGACGCCTCCGAGCAGGCCTTCCTGGACAAGACCCTGATCGACCTCGACGGCACCGACAACAAGGGCCGCCTGGGCGCCAACGCCATGCTGGCCGTGTCCATGGCCGTGGCTCGGGCGGCGGCCGAAGAAGCCGGCCTGCCCCTGTACCGCTACTTCGGCGGCAGCACCAGCATGCAGATGCCGGTGCCGATGATGAACGTCATCAACGGCGGCGCCCACGCCAACAACAACCTGGACATCCAGGAATTCATGATCCTGCCGGTGGGTGCGCCGTCCTTCCGCGAAGCCATCCGCTGGGGCGCCGAGGTGTTCCACGCCCTGAAGAAAATCCTGCACGACAAGGGCATGAGTACCGCCGTGGGCGACGAAGGCGGCTTCGCGCCCTCCGTGGCCAACCACGAAGCGGCGATCCAGTTGATCCTGGAAGCCATCGACCAGGCCGGCTACGTGGCCGGTGAGCAGATCGCCCTGGGCCTGGACTGCGCCGCCAGCGAGTTCTGCAAGGACGGTCCGGACGGCTCGAAAGTTTACCACCTGGAAGGCGAGGGCTTGGTGCTGAGCGCCGCCGAGTGGACCAACATCCTGGCCACCTGGGTGGACAAGTACCCCATCATCTCCATCGAAGACGCCATGGGCGAAGGCGACTGGGCCGGCTGGAAACACCTGACCGACGTGCTGGGCAAGAAGGTGCAGCTGGTGGGCGACGACCTGTTCGTCACCAACACCAAGATCTTCAAGGAAGGCATCCAGCAAGGCATCGCCAACTCCATCCTGATCAAGATCAACCAGATCGGCACCCTGACCGAGACCTTCGAAGCCATCGAGATGGCCAAGCGCGCCGGTTACACCGCCGTGATCAGCCACCGCTCGGGCGAAACCGAGGACTCCACCATCGCCGACATCGCGGTGGGCCTGAACGCGCTGCAGATCAAGACCGGCTCCATGAGCCGTTCCGACCGCATGGCCAAGTACAACCAGCTGCTGCGCATCGAGGAAGACCTGGGCGACGTGGCCAGCTACCCCGGCCGCGACGCGTTCTACAACCTGCGTTGATGCCCGTCGCCTGAGGCACTGCCGCCATGAACGCACGCCTGGTCGCGGTGCTGCTGCTGGCCCTGCTGGGCATTCTGCACGGCCAGCTGTGGTGGGGGCGCGGCAGCGTGCCCCAGGTCAACGCCCTGCGCGAAGAACTGACGCTGCAGACCCAGGCCAACCAGCAGGCCCAGCTGCGCAACGAGCAGCTGGCCAACGAGGTGCGCGACCTGCGCGAAGGCCTGGACATGGTCGAGGAAATGGCGCGCCAAGAACTGGGCATGGTCAAGCCGAACGAGATTTTTGTTCACGTCCAGCGCCCGCCGCCGTGACCCCCGCCTCCCCTTCCGCCCCCGGTCTGGACCGGGTGTTGCTGCTGGGGCCTGGGGCGGGAGCGCTGGCCCTGGCGTTGCGGGCGGCGCAGTCAGACGACACGCCCGAGACCCGCTGGGCCTGGGACGCCCATGACACCCCGGAGGCCCTGGAAACCGCGGTGCGGGTGGGGGCCGGCCCCCGGCTGCGCCTGCTGTTGCTGGTGGCCGACCGCCCCGTTGCCGCAGAGGCCGCCCAGGAACAGGCGTTCCGGCATGCCTTGGGCGCGCTGGGCCTGGCCTACCAGGTGATTTACCCCCTGGCGGGCGACCACGCCGCCGCCGTGCGCCAGGCCCTGGGGCTGGCGCCGGCCGCGCCCCGCCGGTTGCGCCCGCGCTGGGCCTGCCAGGACTGCCTGGACCCGGCCTGCGAGCACCGGCTGTTTCAGGACCTGCTAGCGCAGCGCGCGGGCGTCCTCACTGCAGCTGGTCCGTCCCCGGGGCCTGCTGCGGCGGCTTGAGGAACAGCTGCGCCGCGTCCACCGGGTCGAAGGGGTACTGCGCCCCGCAGAACTCGCAACCCACGTCGATGCGGCCACGCTCGGCCAAGATGGACTCCACCTCCGCCACACCCAGCCCCTGCAGCATGCGGCCGACCCGCTCGCGCGAGCAACTGCAGGCGAAACGCGGCCGCAACAGGCCATCGGTCGGCACGAAACGCTGCAGCGGCTCCTGCCAGAACAGGCGGTGCAGGATGGTGTCGGCGTCCAGCGTCAGCAACTCCTCACGCTTGAGGCTGGCGGCCAGCATGGCGATGCGGTTGTAGTCCTCGCTCTGGCCGATGGCGTCCTCGCGCGCCTGGGCCGCGGCCGTGCCCGACAGGTTGGCCTCGCCGGTGGACGGCAGGCGCTGGATCAACAGGCCGGCGGCGATCTGGTCGTTGGCGGCCAGCACCAGGCGGGTGTCCAGTTGCTCGCTCTGCAGCATGTAGTGCTCCAGCACCTCGTGCAGGTGCTCCAGCTTTTCGTGGCGGTCGCCGTACAGCGGCACCACGCCCTGGTAGGGCTGCTGGCCGGGCAGGCGGTCCTTCGGGTCCAGGGTGATGGCACAACGGCCCTGGTTGTTCACGTTCACCAGGTGGCTCAGGGGCACGCCGTCGGCCACCTCGCCCTGCACCGTGGCGGTGGCGCGGAAGCCGAAGTCCGGCTGCACCTCGGCCACGGCCAGCTTCACCGGGCCGTCGCCAAACACCTGCAGAATCAAGGAACCGTTGAACTTGATGTTGCCCTGCATCAGCACCGCGGCGGCCGACATCTCGCCCAGCAACTCGGTCACGGCGGCCGGGTGCCCGCCCGACTGCGCGTGGCGGCGCAGCAGTTCCTGCCAGCTGTCGGTCAAACGGACCAGCATGCCGCGCACCGGCAGGCCTTCGAACAAAAATTTGTGCAATTCGGACACGTGCGCTCCCTCAACCCAGCTTTTTCAGGCCGGCCTGGTAGCGGCGGGCGTTGTCCACGTAGTGTTGGGCGCTGCGGCGCAGGCCCTCGATCTGCTCCGGGGTCAGCTGGCGCACCACCTTCGCCGGGCTGCCCAGGATCATGGAGCCGTCGGGGAATTCCTTGCCCTCGGTCACCAGCGCGCGCGCGCCCACCAGGCAATGCTTGCCGATCTTGGCGCCGTTGAGCACCACCGCGCCGATGCCGATGAGCGAACCGTCGCCCACGGTGCAGCCGTGCAGCATGACCTGGTGGCCCACCGTCACGTCGTCGCCCAGCGTCAGCGGGAAGCCGACGTCGGCGTGCAGCACGCTGGCGTCCTGGATGTTGGTGCGGCGGCCGACCGCGATGGTTTCGGTGTCGCCGCGCAGGACCGCGCCGAACCAGACGCTGCTGTCTTCGGCCAGGGTCACGCGGCCCATCACCTGGGCGCTGTCGGCCACAAAGGCGCTGGCGTGCACCTCGGGGGTCAGGTCGTCGAGTTGGTATGTGCTCATCCCTAGAATTGTAAGGATGCACGCCCCCTTCGACCCAGCCCCGGTCTTCGCCCCGGCCCGCACCCCCGACGCCACGGGCAGCCACACGCCAGGGGCCGGCCACCCCACCCAGGAACTGCGGCGGACGGCCCTGGCCGCGCTGGCCTGCGCCGACGTGACCGACAAATGCGCGCAGGTGCAGGCCCTGTTCGCCGAGGCCGAACACCGCCCCTTGGACGCGGCCAGCGACCTGGCGGCCGAGCCGGCGCTGGCCGCGTGGCGCGCCGCCCTCCCCGGCCGCCCGGCCTCACCGCGGCTCATCGCCCCGGCGCAGGTCCCGCCACGCTCCCCCTTCACGCCGGACGGCGCGGCGGCGCTGGTGCACGCCATCTGCCACATCGAGTTCAATGCCATCAACCTGGCGCTGGACGCGGTCTGGCGCTTTGCCGACATGCCGCGCGACTTCTACCTGGACTGGCTGCGCGTGGCCGCCGAGGAAGCCCTGCACTTCCAGCTGCTGCACACCCACCTGCAGGGCCTGCCGCGGCCCGGTGCGGCGCAGCCCGGCTGGCGCTACGGCGACTTCGACGCCCACGACGGCCTCTGGGCCATGTGCGAAAAAACCGCCCACGACCGCACCGCCCGCATGGCCCTGGTGCCGCGCACCCTGGAGGCCCGGGGCCTCGACGCCACCCCGCTGATCCAGGCCAAGCTGCGCAAGGTGGGCAGCGCCGACGCGCTGCGGGCGGTCGACATCCTCGACGTGATCCTGCGCGACGAGGTCGGCCATGTCGCCATCGGCAACCACTGGTACCGCTGGCTGTGCGAACGCCAGGGCCTAGAGCCGGTGGCCCACTACCGCCTGCTGGCCCGCCGCCACAGTGCGCCGCGGCTCAAGCCGCCGTTCAACGACGAAGCCCGGCGCCGCGCCGGTTTCACCCAGGCCGAACTCGACTTCCTGCTGGGCGCCTGAAGCAACGGCGCTTCAGCCGCGCGGGTGGTGCCGCGCGTGCAGCTGCTTGAGCCGCTCGCGCGCGACGTGGGTGTAGATGGTGGTGGTGGAGATGTCGGCGTGGCCCAGCAACAGTTGCACCACCCGCAGGTCGGCCCCGTGGTTGAGCAGGTGGGTGGCGAAGGCGTGGCGCAGCGTGTGCGGCGACAGCGGCGCGTCGATACCGGCCTGCACCGCGTACTTCTTCACCAACAGCCAGAACATCACCCGCGTCATGCGCGCGCCGCGCGCGGTCACGAACAGGTCGTCGGTCATCTGCCCGGCGAGAATCGCCGGCCGGGCCTCGGCCAGGTAGCGGCGCAGCCAGTCCAGCGCCACATCGCCAAAGGGCAGCAAACGCTCTTTGCTGCCCTTGCCCTGCACCCGCAACACCTGGTCGGGCAGGCTCAGCTCGAAGGTGCGCAGCCCCACCAGTTCGCTCACCCGCAGGCCACTGGCGTACATCAGCTCCAGCATGGCCCGGTCGCGCAGGCCCAGGGGGGTGCCGGTGTCGGGCGCCTGCAGCAGGCGCTCCACCTGGGTTTCGCTCAAGGTCTTGGGCACCCGCAGCAGTTGTTTGGCGCTCAGCAGCTTGAGCGTCGGGTCGGCCTGCACCAGTCCCTCGCGCAGGGCCCAGCGGTAAAAGCGCTTGAACACCGTCAGCCGCCGGTTGCTGCTGGTGGCTTGGCTGCCGGGCAGGCGCCAGGCCATGTAGGCCTGCAGTTCCGCCTCGCCGGCCGCCAGCAGCGTCTGTGGCACGCCACCGGCCCGGGCGCCCCCGGGGCCGGTGTCTTGCAGCCAGGTGGCGTAGCGGCTCAGGTCGCTGCGGTAAGCGTCCAGCGTGTTGGGCGCCAGGCCGTCTTCCAGCCACAAGGCGTCGGTGAAACGCTCCACCAGGGCGGCATCCGGCACGGCTAAGATCATGGGATGGCAATGCTACACCCCATTCCCGCCTTCACCGACAACTACATCTGGGCGCTGCACGAGGGCCGGCACGCCTGGGTGGTGGACCCGGGCGACGACGCCCCAGTGACCGCCTGGCTGCGTGCCACGGGCGTGCAACTGGTCGGCATCCTGCTGACGCACCACCACGCCGACCACACCGGTGGCGTGGCTGCCTTGCGCGCGGCCACCGGCGCCCGGGTGCTGGGCCCGGCGTTCGAGGTGTTGCCCGAGCCGGTGGAACGTCTCGGCCAGGGCGACACGGTCGAGGTGCTGGGCCACCCCTTCGCGGTGCTGGAGGTGCCGGGCCACACCGCCGGCCACATCGCTTACCACACCCCCGCCTGGGACGGCGCGCCACTGCTGTTCTGCGGCGACACGCTGTTTTCCGGCGGTTGCGGCCGGTTGTTCGAGGGCACGCCGGCGCAAATGCTGGACTCGCTGGACCGCCTGGCCGCCCTGCCCGATGACACGCTCGTTTGCTGCACCCACGAATACACCCTGAGCAACCTGCGCTTTGCGCGCGCGGTGGAACCGGACAACACCGCCCTCGCGGCCCACCAGGCCTGGTGCGAGCGACGCCGCGTGGACGGCCTGCCGACCTTGCCCAGCACCCTGGCCACGGAACGCGCCATCAACCCGTTTTTGCGCAGCCGGGAACCGGCGGTGGTGCAGGCGATCCACCAGCAGTGCCCCGAAGCCCAGGACGCGGTGGCCCGCTTTGCCGCCCTGCGCCGCTGGAAAGACGGTTTCCGCTGACCCCGGCCGGGCTGGGCAAGGTCTCGCCCCTGCCCGATAATGTCTCAGCCCTGTCCC
>NZ_JAAQQT010000559.1:0-4327 GCF_011742065.1 Aquabacterium sp. A08 | reverse complement strand
GGCAAGGTGCTGCTGCCCCAGGTGGCGGGCATGCTGGTGTACATGCTGATGGCCGCCGTGCTGCTCTACAAGCCCGAAGGCCTGTTCAAGCAGTGATTTGACGAGAAAGACCCCCACCCACCATGTCTGCCGCCAGCGCACACCTCGAACACCTGCCCCGCAGCCTGCAGCTCACGCTCGGGCTGGGCGTGGCCGCCCTCGCCCTCTTCCCCTTCCTGGGGCTGGAGAACACCGACTACTACCTCCAGATGCTGACGCAGATGATGATCCTGGCCATCTTCGCGATGAGCCTGGACCTGCTGCAAGGCGTGACCGGACTGGTGTCGCTGGGCCACGCCGCCTACTTCGGCCTGGCCGGCTACGCGCTGGCCTTCCTCACGCCCGAAAGCGGGGCCGTCAGCCTCTGGTGGAGCCTGCCGCTGGCCGCCGCCGGCGCCGGTCTGGCCGCGCTGCTGATCGGCTTCTTTGTCGTGCGCACCCACGGCATCTACTTCATCATGGTCACCATGGCGTTCGCGCAAATGGTGTTCTTCCTGTTCTTCGACAACAAGGCACTCGGCGGCTCTGACGGCATCTACGTCTACTTCAAGCCCAGCACCGCCCTGGGCGGCCTCAACGGCGGCGCCGAGCTGCTGGACCTGGAAAACAAGGTCACCTTCTTCTACTGCACCCTGGTGCTGCTGCTGGGGGTGTACGCCTTCCTGCGCCGGCTGCTGTTTTCGCCCTTTGGCCGGGCACTGTCCGGCATTCGGGTCAACGAGCACCGCATGCGCGCCATGGGCTACGGCACGCTCTGGTACAAGCTCAGCGCCTTCACCCTGGCCGGCACCCTGGCCGGCGTGGCGGGCTACCTGTGGGCCGCGCAAACCGGCTTCGTCAACCCGGAACTCATGGGCTTTCACCTCAGCGCCCACGCCATCATGATGGTGATCCTGGGCGGCATGGGCAACTTCGCCGGCGCCATCGTCGGGGCCTTTGCCTTCGAGTACCTGATGCACGTCTTCAAAGACCTGACCAAGCACTGGCAACTGCTGATGGGCGGCTTCATCGTCCTCGTCGTGATCTTTGCGCCGCGCGGCCTGCTGGGCCTGGGGCAAAGCCTGACCGAGCGTCTGGGCCGCCGCCGCCCGGTGGCTGCGCCCGCCCACGACGTCAACGCCGGAGAACAGCATGGCTGAAGACATCCTGCTGCAAGCGCAGCAACTGACGAAACGCTTTGGTGGCCTGGCCGCCGTCAACAACGTGTCGCTGACGCTGCAGCGCAACCACCTGCACGCGGTCATCGGGCCCAACGGCGCGGGCAAGTCCACGCTGACCAACCTGCTGTCGGGCGACCTGCCGCCCACCGAGGGTCGCATCACCCTGGCCGGCCGCGACGTGACCGGCCAGCCGCCCGAGGCGATTTCGCGCTGGGGCCTGGGCCGCAGCTACCAGAAAACCAACATCTTCCAGCCCTTCACCGTGTGGGAAAACGTGCGCCTGGCTGCGCAGTCGCGCACACCGCACGCGGCGCGCTGGCTGTCGCGCGCCAACCACCTGCACGACATCACCGAACGGGCCGAACGCGCCATCGAACTGGCGAGGCTGACCGCGCGTACCCGCTTCGTGGCCGGCGCCATCAGCCACGGCGAACAGCGCCAGCTCGAAATCGCCATGACCCTGGCCACCGCGCCGCAGGTGCTGCTGCTGGACGAGCCCCTGGCCGGCATGGGCCATGCCGAGGCCGAGCGCCTGGTGGAACTGCTGCTGGCCATCAAGAAGGACCACGCCATGATGCTGGTGGAACACGACATGGACGCGGTGTTCGCCCTGGCCGACCGCCTGACCGTGATGGTCAACGGCCAGGTGATCGCCAGCGGCACACCGGCCGACATCCGCGCCGACGCCGGCGTGCAAGCCGCTTACCTGGGTGAAGAAGCATGAGCGCACCAGAGATGTTGATCGAAACGCGTGGCCTGCACACGCACTACGGTGCCAGCCACATCCTGCGCGGCATCGACTTTGGCGTGGCCCGCGGCGAAACCATTGGCCTGATGGGGCGCAACGGCATGGGCAAGAGCACCCTGCTCAAGTCCATCATGGGGCTGGTCAAACCCAGCGGCGGCCAGGTCCACATCAAGGGCCAGGACAAAACCGGGGCCGCCACCTACGAGGTGGCGCGGCTGGGCATTGCCTACGTGCCCGAAGGCCGGGGCATCTTCGGCAACCTGAGCGTGAAGGAAAACCTGCAGATGTCGGCCCGCGCCGGCGTGCGCGGCCAGCGCGACTGGCACTACGACCGGGTGCTGGAAACCTTCCCCCGCCTGGCCGAACGCCTGAACCACGGCGGTCAGCAGCTCAGCGGCGGCGAGCAGCAGATGCTCACCATCGGCCGCGCGCTGATGACCAACCCGGACGTGCTCATCCTGGACGAAGCCACCGAAGGCCTGGCGCCGCTGATCGCGCGCGAAATCTGGCGCATTTGCGCGCTGATCCGCGACAGCGGCATCAGCAGCATCATCGTGGACAAGAACTGGAAGCACGTCACCCAGATCACCGACCGCAACGTGATCCTGGTCAAAGGCCAGGTGGTGTTCGAGGGCAGCTCGCCCGAGCTGGTGTCGCGCCCCGAGGTGCTGGAGCAGCACCTGGGCGTCTGATCCGGCCCGTTGCGCCCCACAAAAAGCCCGCCCCGGCACCGTGAGGTGACCGGGGCGGGCTTTCGGCACTGCTGGCCGGGGCGTCAGGCCCCGGCCGCCGTGTGCCTCACTGGTTCACGGGCGACTTCGGGTCCAGCAACAGCGCCATCACGTGCTGGATCTGCTGTTGCGTCAGAATGCCCTTGTGGCCCACCCGCGGCATTTGCGAACAGGCGTTGTAGGCCCGCGCGTTCCACAACTTGCCCCAGGTGTATTCGACGATCGCCTTGGCCTCGGGGCTGTTGGGGTCGCTCACACCGCGCAGCTTGCCGTAGTTGTACAGACTGGGGCCCAGTGTGCCGAAGGAGATTTCCTGTTTGGAAATCTGGTGGCAGTTGTAACAGTTGCCGCCGTTCACATCGGTGGCCTTGTCCGACCAGGTCAGGCCGCGCCCGCTCTGGGCAATCTTCTCGCCCTCCTTCCAGTCGCCCAGGAACTTGCCATCCGAAGGCCATTGAATGGTCTTCATCTCAGCCTCTTCGATGGCCTTGCCCACCTTCTCGGCAACGGGTTGGCCCGCCACATCGGCCGCCGCGCATTCGCGGTTGGCGGCGTCCTGCTCCAGCCGGTCCAGCTTGGCAATGCCCCGCTCCACGAACGAAGCCTTGACGATGTCCGCCGTCATCTTGTCGTAATCGGCCGACGAAGGGCCGGTGCCGCAGGCACTCAGCAAGAGCACGGCCGGCACCGCGGCCGCCACAATGGTTTTTTTCAGCATCTTGGACTCTCCTGATCAGCGCTTGATGGCCGGGACGATGGACTCGGCCCCTTTGGCATTCACCCCCATGTACACCCCCAGGGCGATGGTCACATCGCTGGCGAAGGTGGGCTCGGGGAAGCGCTGCTGGCGGTAACAGTCGTTCAGGCGGTGCTGCATGCTCCACATCTGCCCGTTGGACACGCGGTAGGCCGGCCAAGCGGCAAAGCCCACGCCATCGCCCGGGTTCTTGGTCAGGTTGGGCAGCTCCTGCAAGCGGATGCGTTTGCCATCGTCGCCGTGGCAACTGGCGCAGGAGAAGTCGTGCGGCCCGCCGCGCATGAAGAACAGGCGCTTGCCCACCTGGTACATGTCGCGCTCGGCTTGGGTGGTTTGTGGCAGGTTGAACCGCAGGCCCTTGGATTCGGCGGCAATCCAGGTCGCCAGCGCCACCACGTTGGCGGTTTCGCCACGGCCAAAACCGCGTGCGGTCACCTCTTTCTTGGCGTCAATGCCCTGCAGGGTTTCCATGCAGGTCATCAGGCGGCTCTCCAGGTCCTGCACCTTGCCGGTGTCCTTGAAAAAGCGCGGCAACTCCACAAAAGCGCCCTTGACCACGCCCGGGCCCTTGCCCAGATCGCACTGTTCCAGCGAGGCATTCTTGGGGCCCCGGGCCTTTTTCCAGAGGTCTTCACCCTTGACCTCGAACAGTTCGGCCGGGTTGCCATCCTGCAGCATCTCGCGGTATTTGGCGATGCCGTCGGAGGCGTCCTGCGCTTGTGCAGCCGTGACCGCGCCCAACGACGTCACGAAGGCCAGGACATAGAGGTTTTTGTTCATCGTGTTGTTCTCCTCGTTGCAAAGGGGGCCGCGCTGTGGCGCGGCCCCAGGGGTCGCAGCGGTCCGGTCAGGACACGGCGACTTCGTCGGTGCGGGTGTCGTTCTTGTTGTC
>NZ_JAAQQT010000558.1:0-12831 GCF_011742065.1 Aquabacterium sp. A08 | reverse complement strand
GGCAACGGCTACATCAACGAATACCCGCTGGGCCGCCTGTGGCGCGACGCCAAGCTGTACGAGATTGGCGCGGGCACCAGCGAAATCCGCCGCATGCTGATCGGCCGCGAACTGTTCGCCGAGACCTGCTGAGCCGCTGTCACCGACGCGTCAGCGCTCCCGCGGCTTGCGCCACAATCGCGGCATGACTCATCCGCTACAAAACCTCATCGACGCCAACCGTTCCTGGGCCGCCCAGGTGGAGCAGGAACGGCCGGGCTACTTCCAGCAGCTGGCGCAGCAGCAGACGCCTAAGTACCTCTGGATCGGCTGCTCCGACAGCCGGGTGCCGGCCAACCAGATCACCGGGCTGGAGCCGGGTGAGGTGTTCGTGCACCGCAACGTGGCCAACGTGGTGGTGCATTCGGACCTGAACGCGCTGTCGGTGATCCAGTTCGCGGTGGAGTACCTGAAGGTCGAGCACATCCTGGTGGTGGGCCACTACGGCTGTGGCGGCGTGCTGGCCACGCTCAAGGGCGCCCGCGTCGGCCTGGCCGACAACTGGCTGCGCCACGTGCACGACGTGAAGATCCGCCACCGCCGCCGGCTGGACCACCTGCCGCTGGCGGTGCAGGAGGACGTGCTGTGCGAGATGAACGTGATCGAGCAGGTCGGCAATGTGGCGCTGACCAACGTGATCCAGGACGCCTGGGCGCGCGGCCAGAAGATTTCGGTGCACGGCTGGTGCTACGGCCTGAAAGACGGGCTGGTGAAAGATTTGGGGGTGAGCATGAGCCGCCCCGACGAGGTGATGGGCGTGTTCCGCAACGCCCTCAAGCGCTACCCGCGCGAACAAGCCTGACGGCCCCTGCCGCGCGCGTTGCGCGCCGGGTGGCGGTTCGGGTCTTGCGGTTGCAACCCTGGATTTTTGGAGACCCGACATGACGAACCTGAACCCCGACGCGATTGTGATCACCGGCGCGGCCCGCACCCCCATGGGCAGCTTCCAGAGCGACTTCGCTGCGCTCGCGGCCCACGACCTGGGGGCCGCGGCCATCCAGGCCGCCGTGCAGCGCGCCGGCGTGGCGCCCGAGGCGGTGACCGAGGTGATTTTTGGCAACTGCCTGATGGCCGGCCAGGGTCAGGCGCCCGCCCGCCAGGCCGCGCTGAAAGCCGGCTTGCCGCAAAGCGCCGGTGCGGTCACGCTGAGCAAGATGTGCGGCTCCGGCATGCGCGCGGCCATGTTCGCGCACGACATGCTGTTGGCCGGCAGCCACGAGGTGCTGGTGGCCGGCGGCATGGAGAGCATGACCAACGCGCCCTACCTGCTGCCCAAGGCGCGCGGCGGCTACCGCATCGGCCACGACCGCATCTTTGACCACATGATGCTCGACGGCCTGGAAGACGCCTACCAGCCCGGCCGCAGCATGGGCACCTTCGGCGAGGACTGCGCCGCCAAGTACGCTTTCACCCGCGAGCTGCAGGACGCCTTTGCCCAGGAGAGCGTGCGCCGCGCCCAGCGCGCCACCCAGGACGGCAGTTTTGCCGCCGAAATCACCCCGGTCACGGTGAAAGAGCGCGCTGGCGAGCGCGTGGTGTCCATCGACGAAGGCCCGGGCAAGATCAAGATCGACAAGATCCCGACACTCAAGCCCGCGTTCAAAAAGGACGGCACCATCACCGCCGCGGCCAGCTCCAGCATCAACGACGGCGCCGCCGCGCTGGTGATGATGAAGGCGTCCACCGCCGCCCGGCTGGGCAGCCAGCCCATCGCCCGCATCGTGGCGCACGCCACCCACGCGCAGGCGCCGGAATGGTTCTCCACCGCGCCGGTGGGCGCCACCGAAAAGGTGCTGGCCAAGGCCGGCTGGACGGTGGCCGACGTGGACCTGTGGGAAATCAACGAAGCCTTCGCGGTGGTGCCCATGGCGCTGATGCACGACCTGCAGGTGCCGCACGACAAGGTGAACGTCAACGGCGGTGCCTGCGCGCTGGGCCACCCCATCGGCGCCAGCGGCGCGCGCATCATGGTCACGCTCATCCACGCTTTGCAAGCGCGGGGTTTGAAGCGCGGCGTGGCCACGCTGTGCATCGGCGGTGGCGAGGCCACGGCCGTGGCGCTGGAACTGGTCTGAAGGGCGCGCCATGCTGCTGAACGACGACCAGTTGATGATCCGCGACGCGGTGCGCGCCTTTGCCCAGGAACAGCTGTGGCCCAACGCCCCGCAGTGGGACAAGGAGCACCACTTCCCCAAGGACGCCCACAAAGGACTGGCCGAGCTGGGGGCCTACGGCATCTGCGTGCCCGAACAATACGGCGGCGCCGGGCTGGACTACCTGACCCTGGCCGTGGTGCTGGAAGAAATCGCGGCCGGCGACGGCGGCGTGAGTACCACCATCAGCGTGACCAACTGCCCGGTCAACGCCATCTTGATGCGCTACGGCAACGAGGCGCAGAAACAGCGCTGGCTGGTGCCGCTGGCGAAAGGCGAACTGCTGGGCGGCTTCTGCCTGACCGAGCCGCACGTGGGCTCCGACGCCTCGGCCCTGCGCACCACCGCCACCCGGGACGGCGACCACTATGTGTTGAACGGCGTCAAGCAGTTCATCACCAGCGGCAAACACGGCGACGTGATGGTGGTGATTGCCGTGACCGACAAGGCCGCCGGCAAGAAGGGCATCAGCGCCTTCATCGTGCCCACCAGCACGCCGGGCTACGTGGTGGCACGCCTGGAAGACAAGCTGGGCCAGCACAGCAGCGACACGGCGCAGATCAACTTCGATAACTGCCGCATCCCGGCCGAGAACCGCATTGGCGAAGAGGGCGAGGGCTACAAAATCGCGCTGAGCGCGCTGGAGGGCGGGCGCATCGGCATTGCGGCGCAGAGCGTGGGCATGGCCCGCAGCGCGTTGGAGGTGGCGATCGACTACGCCAAGCAGCGCGAGAGCTTCGGCCAGCCCATCTTCAACCACCAGGCGGTGGGTTTTCGGCTGGCCGACTGCGCCACGCAGCTGGAAGCGGCGCGCCAGCTGATCTGGCACGCGGCCGCGCTGCGCGACGCCGGCCAGCCCTGCCTGAAGGAAGCCGCCATGGCCAAGCTGTTCGCCAGCGAGGTGGCGGAAAAGGTCTGCTCCGCCGCCATCCAGACGCTGGGCGGCTACGGCGTGGTGAGCGACTTCCCGGTGGAGCGCATCTACCGCGACGTGCGCGTGTGCCAGATATACGAGGGCACCAGCGACGTGCAGAAGATCCTGATCCAGCGCGCGCTCTGACGCGGTGGCGGTGGCGCCACACAACCGGCGCATAATCCGCCCCATGGCAAGTCGCAACCACCTCCGTTCCGCGGGCGCGTCGCGCCGGGTGTTCCACCAGGCCGGTCTGGCCACCCTGGGCGGGCTGTTGTGGGGCACCTGGCAGCAGGCCCTGGCGCTGACCCTGGCCGACCTGAGCAATGCCGACGCCAGCGCCGGCGTCAAGGCCGCGCTGGAAAAAGGCGCGCTGTCGGCGGTGGGCCTGCTGGGCCGGGCCGACGGCTTTCTGGCCAACCCCCAGGTGCGCATCCCGCTGCCGGGTGTCCTGGAGGACGCGGGCAAGCTGATGCGCACCTTCGGCCAGGGCAAACGGGTGGACGAGCTGGAAACCGCCATGAACCGCGCCGCGGAAGCGGCGGTGCCGGCCGGCAAGGACGTGCTGGTGCAGGCCGTGCGCGGCATGACCGTGACCGACGCCAAGCAGATCCTGACCGGGGGCGAGACCTCGGTCACCGACTTTTTCGCCGGCAAGACGCG
This sequence comes from Aquabacterium sp. A08, assembly GCF_011742065.1. NCBI lineage: Bacteria > Pseudomonadati > Pseudomonadota > Betaproteobacteria > Burkholderiales > Sphaerotilaceae > Aquabacterium > Aquabacterium sp. A08. The sequence continues at coordinate 9,063 of NZ_JAAQQT010000558.1, read as the reverse complement.
CGAACCGCTGACCGGCCGCTTCCTGCCCATCGTCGCGCGGGCCACCGAGCGGGTGGCGCTGGCGCAAAAGTACAACGACTTCGCCGGCCGGGCCGCCCGCTACGGCCTGGTCAAGCCCCAGGACGCCCACCTGCCGCAGTACGTCACCGGCAAGACGCTGGACGGCCTCTACCTCGTCATCGGGGAAGAGGAGCGCAAGATCCGCCAGGACCCGGTGGCCGCCGGCAGCCAGATCCTGCAAAAAGTCTTCGGCGCCTTGAAGTAAGCCATGAACATCATCATTCTGGGCGCGGGCCGCGTGGGCGAGAGCGTGGCCGAAAGTCTCGTCTCGGAGCAGAACGACATCACCGTGATCGACCAGGACCCGGCGCGCCTGCGCCTGCTGGAGGAGCGGCTGGACCTGCGCGGCGTGGTGGGCAACGGCATCCAGCCGTCGGTGCTGCGCGAGGCCGGCGCCAAGGACGCGGACATGCTGATCGCCTGCGCCGCGGCCGACGAGTCCAACCTGGTGGTCTGCAAGGTGGCGCACGACGTGTTCAACGTGCCCACCACCATCGCTCGGGTGCGCTCGCCCGAATTCGTCGAGGGCGACGCGCTGCTGTCCAAGACCGGCTTCGCGGTGGACCGGGTGATCTGCCCGGAAGAGTCGGTGATGCGTTACATCCACCAGCTCATCGACTACCCCGAGGCGCTGCAGGTGCTGGAATTTGCCGAGGGCCGGGTCTGTCTGATCGCCGTGCGTGCGGCCGCCGGCGGTGCGCTGGTGGGCCACACCATCGGCGAGTTCAAGGAGCGCTTTCCCCACGCCGAAATGCGGGTGGTGGCGCTGTACCGGCTGGACACCGAGATGGAGGCCACCAAGACCACCCGCATCCTGCCGGGCGACGAGGTGTTCCTGCTGGCCGCCAGCGACCGCATCCGCCACGTGCTGGCGGCCATCCACAACATCGACAAGCCGGTGCAGCGGGTGATGATCGCCGGCGGTGGCAAGGTCGGCCTGCGGCTGGCGCGCAGCCTGGTGGGGCAGTGCCAGGTCAAGATCGTCGAGCACGACGCCAAGCGCTGCGAATACCTGGCCAGCCAGTTGCCGTCGAGCACCCTGGTGCTGCACGGCGACAGCGTGGACGAGGACCTGCTGCTCGAAGAAAACGTGGCCGACATGGACCTGTTCCTGGCGCTGACCAGCGACGACGAGGACAACATCATGTCGGCCATGCTGGCCAAGCGGCTGGGCGCGCGGCGCGTCATGTCGCTGATCAACCGCCGCGCCTACGCCGACATGATGCAGGGCGGCACCATCGACATCGCGGTGTCGCCGGCGCAGACGGTGATCGGTGAGCTGCTGGCCCACATCCGCCGCGGCGACGTGGTGGCGGTGCACAGCCTGCGCCGCGGCGCGGCCGAGGCGCTGGAGGGCATCGCCCGGGGCGACCACAAGACCTCCAAGCTGGTGGGTCGGCGGGTGGAAGAAGTGAAGCTGCCGCAGGGCGCGCGTTTCGGCGCCATCGTGCGCGGCGAGGGCCGGGGCGCGCAGGTGCTGATGCCGCACCACGACACCCTGATCGAGGCCGACGACCACATCGTCATCTTCATCCCCAACAAGCGGCTGGTGCGCGAGGTGGAAAAGTTGTTCCAGGTCAGCGCCACCTTTTTCGGATGATGGTGCAGCTCTTCGGCCCGGCGCTGGCCCTGCTGGCGCGCATCACCATGGCGTTCGCCTTTGCCTTTCTGGTGCCGCTGGCCTGGGCCTGGTTCGAGGACGCCGAGTCCCTGCGCGCCATCTGGGGCGCGTGCTTTGGCCTGACCTTTGGCAGCGGCTGGCTGCTGTGGCTGCTGACCCGCGCCCACCGGCGCGAGCTGCTGGCGCGCGACGGGTTTCTGCTGGTCAACCTGGTGTGGGTGGTGCTGACGGCGTTTGCCGCGGTGCCGCTGATGTTCACCGTGCCCGACATCACCTGGAGCCAGGCCTATTTCGAGGCCATGAGCGGGCTGACCGCCACCGGTGCCACCGCGCTGTCGGGCCTGGACGCGCTGCCGGTGTCGGCCAACGTCTGGCGCTGCTTCCTGCAGCTCATCGGCGGCCTGGGCATCGTGCTGCTGGTGGTGGCGGTGCTGCCGCTGCTGGGCCTGGGCGGGCTGCAGCTGTACAAGGCCGAAACCCCGGGCCCGATGAAGGACGCCAAGTTCACCCCGCGGATTTCCGAAACCGCGCGCGGCCTGTGGGGCGTGTACTTCCTGTTTTCCGGGGCCTGCCTGCTGGCCTACCGCTGGGCCGGCATGAACTGGGCCGACGCCTTCATGCACATGTGCACCACCATGGGCCTGGGCGGCCTGTCGTCGCACGACGCCAGTTTTGGCTACTGGGACTCGCCGGCCATCGAATCGGTGGCCATCGTGTTCATGACGCTGGCCGGCATCAGCTTCCTGCGCTACTTCGTGGTGCTGCGCTCGCTGTCGCTGCGGCCCATCACCGGCGACCGCGAAATCCGCATGTACTTTCTGGTGCTGGGGCTGTCGATTGCGCTGGTGAGCTTCATGCTGCTGCTGCACGAGGTGCACGACAACGCGCTGGACGCCCTGCGCAGCAGCGCCTTCCACGTGCTGTCACTGGCCACCACCACCGGTTATTCCGCTGCCGACTACGCCCAGTGGCCGGTGTTCGTGCCGGTCTACCTCATGTTCCTGGGCTGCTTCGTGTCCTGCGCCGGCTCCACCGGCGGCGGCATCAAGATGGTCCGCATGGTGCTGCTGATCAAGCAGGCGCGGCGCGAGATGGTGCGCATCATCCACCCGCGCGTGGTCAACCCGGTGACCATGGGCGGGCAGACCATTCCGTCGTCGGTGATGACGACGGTGCTGGGCTTCATGCTCATCTACGGCGCCGCCACCATGGGGCTGACCTTTGTGCTGCTGCTGACCGGGCTGGACATCGTGACCGCGTTCTCGGCGGTGGTGGCCACGGTCAACAACATCGGCCCCGGGCTGGGTGAAGTGGGGCCGTCGGGCAATTTTGGGGGGCTAGACCCGTTCCAGCTGTCGGTGCTGAGCTTTGCCATGCTGCTGGGGCGGCTGGAGTTGCTGACGGTGCTGGTGCTGTTCACCGGGCATTTCTGGAGGCGCTGAGGCGCGGTGACCGAACCGGGTCCGCGCCGTATACTGGTGTCAGTCCCATCATGTTCCGCAATGCGTTGACCTCTCCCGTGGTACCCCCCTCGACGTCGGCCGATGTGCCGCTGACCGAGCAGGCGCGGACCCGTGGCCTGGTGCAGTTGCACAGGCTGCAAATCCCTCTGCTGCGGATCGCCGGCTTTGTCCTGCTCACGGCGGTGGCGCTGTTGCACGGGCTGGCGCAGCCCCAGGGCTGGGATGCGGCGGGCTGGCTCGCGCTGGCCGCCCTCAACCTGGGGTACGCCGGCCTGGCCATGGCGGCGATGGTCCGTTTCCATGGGCGCACCGGCCGGTTCGACCTCACCCTCTTTTTCCACCACACCGACCTGCTGGTCTGGCTGTTCACGGTGCACCACCTGGGCGGTTCTGACCTGTTGCTGGGCCTGCTGGTGCTCACCCGCATCGGCGACTCGGTGGGGTTTGGCTTCCGCCGGGCCCTGTATTTCACCCACCTGGGGGTGGCGGTGTTCGTGGCCTACCAGGTCTGGCAGCCGGCCCCGGAGCCGGGCTGGCCGCTGTGGCTCACGGCCTTGTTCCTGTACGCCGTGGGCTGGCATTTGTCTCTGGCCGCGCTCACCATCACCCGCCTGCGCCGCCGCAACGCCGAGGCCGCCCAGCGCGCCGAAGCCCTGGTGCAGACGTTGGACGCCCGCACCCGCGACCTGCAGCAGCAGGCCCAGGACCTGGAGGACGCCCGGCGCGCGGCCGAGGCCGCCGACCGGGCCAAGTCTTCGTTCCTGGCCACCATGAGCCACGAGATCCGCACGCCCATGAACGGCGTCATCGGCATGACGGAACTGCTGCGCCACACCCCCCTGACCGCGCAGCAGCAGGAGTTCGTCCACATCATCCGCGACAGCGGGCAAAACCTGCTGGTGATCCTCAACGACATCCTCGACTACTCCAAGATCGAGTCCGGCCGGATGGAGCTGGAACTGCGGCCGCTGAGCGTGGCGGCGGTGCTCAAGGCCTGCACCGACCTGCTGGGGCCGCGTGCCGCGGACAAGGGCGTGGCGCTGCAGATCGAGGTCGATCCGGCCCTGCCGCCCTGGGTGCTGGGCGACAGCACGCGCCTGCGCCAGGTGCTGATCAACCTGCTCTCCAACGCCATCAAGTTCACCCCGGCCGGCACGGTCCGGGTGCAGGTGCGGGTGCTGGAAGGCGCCGACGCGGACGCCGGCCCCGCGGCGGTGCGCGAAGCGGTGGACGCCGGCCCGCCCGTGGCCCTGGAATGGGTGGTGCAGGACACCGGCGTGGGCATGACGCCCGAGCAGCAGGCGCGCCTGTTCCAGCCCTTCAGCCAGGTGGACGCCAGCGTCTCGCGCAAGTACGGCGGCACCGGCCTGGGCCTGGCCATTTCGCAGCGCCTGGTGCAGGCCATGGGCAGCCAGATCGGCGTGAGCAGCCAGCCGGCGCAGGGCAGCACCTTCCGCTTTGTGCTGCCCACGCGCGAGGTGCTGGACTACGCCGAAACCCGCAGCACCCTGTCGATGCCATTGGGGGCGGCCGCGACCGCACCGGCCGACACCCCGTCCGGGCGGCCGGTGCGCATCCTGCTGGCCGAGGACAACCTGGTCAACCAGCGCGTGGCCCTGCTCACCATCCAGAAATTGGGCCACCAGGTGGACGTGGTGGACAACGGCCGCGCCGCCGTCGAGGCGGTGCAGCGCCAGCCCTACGACCTGGTGCTGATGGACATCCAGATGCCCGAGATGGACGGGCTGACCGCCACGCGCGAGATCATCCGGCGCGCGCCGGACGGGCGGCGGCCCTTCATCGTCGGCCTGAGCGCCAACGCCATGGCCGAGGACGTGCAGGCCGGCCGCGACGCCGGCATGGACAACTACCTGAGCAAGCCCTTCACCGTGTCCGACCTGCGCGCCGTCATCGACGTGTGCGCCCTGTTTGCCCGCGCCGATGCCCCCTGACACCCCCTGCCCGTGCGGGCGCCTGGCCGCCGGCCGGCCGCTGACCTGGGCCGCCTGCTGCGGCCGCTGCGTGGACGCCTTCGACACCCACCCCGCCCCCGACGCCGAGGCCCTGATGCGGTCCCGCTACAGCGCCTTTGTGGCCGGCCGGGCCGATTACCTGCTGGCCACCTGGCACCCCCGCACCCGCCCGGCCACGCTGGCGCTGGAGCCCGGTGTGAAGTGGCTGGGACTGGAGGTGCGGCGCCACCGGCTGCTGGACGCCGACCGGGCCGAGGTCGAGTTCGTGGCCCGGTCGCGCGTGGCCGGGCGCGGCCAGCGGCTGCACGAAACCAGCCGCTTCGTGCGCGAGGGCGGGCGCTGGTACTACCTGGACGGCGAGGTGCGGCCGTGAGCACCTGCCCGCGTTTCCAGGCGGTGCTGTTCGACTGCGACGGCGTGCTGGTCGACAGCGAGCCCATCACCAACGGCGTGCTGCGCGACATGCTGGAAGAAAGCGGCTGGTCGCTCACGCCACAGGAATGCGTGCGCCTGTTCGTGGGCAAGGCGGTGCGCGACGAGCGCGCGCTGATCGAGGCGCGCACCGGCCGGCCGCTGACCGAGGACTGGATGCACGCCTTTTACGAGCGGCGCAACCGGCGCCTGCGCGCGGAGTTGCAGGCCATCGACGGCGCGCTGGTGGCGGTGCGGGCGGCCCACGCCCACGCCGGCGGGCGCATCGCCTGCGCGTCCGGGGCCGACCGGCACAAGGTCGAGTTCCAGATCGACATGGCCGGCCTGCGGCCCTACTTTGAGGACCGGGTGTTCAGCGGCCACGAGATGCCGCGCTCCAAGCCCGCGCCCGACGTGTACCTGGCCGCCGCCGCCCACGTGCGGGCCGAGCCGGCCGACTGCCTGGTGGTGGAAGACACGGTGACCGGGGTGCGCGCCGGGGTGGACGCGGGCTGCACCGTCTGGGCCTATGCGCCGCCCGGCACGGTGGCCGAACCGCTGCTGACCGCCGGCGCCCAGCGCCTGGTGCCGCACATGGCCACGCTGGCCGACTGGCTGGCCTGAGCCGGGCCGGCTCAGGGGCCGACCACGGTCCAGCCCTCGCTGCCCTGCACGAAGCGCAGCTGGGTCGGGGACTTGTTGGTCAGGCCGAACTGGCGGACCTCCAGCTCCACGTCGCAGCGGTAGGCTTTCTCGCCGTCGGCCTGGCAGCCGATTTTCTTCAGGCTCAGGATTTCGGGGAGCATGTCTTTCATGACGCCGGCGCCGGTGTGACCGAACAGGCGCCCGGCGCCGTCCACCTGGGCCTGGGTCTGGCGTTCCAGCGCGGCCTTCATGTCGCTTTCGGACGGCGCCCCGCCGCAGCCGGCGAGCCAGACGGTGACCAGGGTGGTGGCCGCAACGGCCAGGGCGCGTGGAGGGGTGGGCATGGCAGGGCTCCCTTGGGGTGTCAGTCCGGTTCAGTATAGCCCGGGGTCTGGCGCCGGTAGGCGGCGGGCGTCTGCCCGGTCCAACCCTTGAAGGCGCGGATGAAGCTCTTTTCGCTCTGGAAGCCCGCGGCCTGGGCCACCTGCTTGACCGGCTGGCGGGTGCGCAGCAGCAGTTCGGTGGCGCGTTCGCGGCGCACCGCGTCTTTCAGGGCTTGCAGGCTGTGGCCCTGTTCCTGCAGTTGCCGGTGCAGGGTGCGGGCCGACACGTGCAGCCGCGCCGCCAGCGACTCGGCGTTGTGGGTGTGTTCGGGCTCGGTCCGCAGCAGGCGGCGGGCGCGGTCCACCAGCAGCCGGTCGCGGCGGTAGGGCTGCACCAGCAGCGGCAGGGCGTGCTGCAGCATCTGGTTCAGGGCCTGTTCGTCGCGGCGCAGCGGCAGCGCCAGGTAGCGGGCGTCGAAGCGCAGCCGCGTCTGGGGCGCGTCAAAACGGGCCGGCGCCGGGAACAGCACCCGGTAGGCCTCGGCGTGGGGCGGGGTGGGCCAGGCAAAGGCCGCGGCTTGCAGCGGAATGCGCGAGTCGATCAGCCACGACGCCACGCCCAGCAGGTTGCGCAGCACCGACACCTGGCAAAACTCGCGCAGCGGGCCGAGGTCGCGCCGCTCGGTCAGGGCGACCTCGGCGTGTTCGCCGTCCCCCTGCAGGCGCAGGGCCAGGTCGTCGGCCAGCAGGCCGTGGTGGCGGCACCAGCGCTTGAGCGCCACCCCCAGCGTGGGCGCGCTGATGGAGGCGCGCGCCAGCAGGCCGTAGCTGCCCCAGGGCAGGCGCCGTTCGAACCAGCCCAGGGCCTCGTCGTCGAGTTCGCGCATGGCGTGGTCGGAGATGCGCTCCATCTGCGCGGCGGTGATGCGGTCGTGGACGTCGGTCACACGGGCTGGCGCGATTTGCGCCGCCGCCAGCGCGCCCGCCGGCGAACGCCCGCGCCGGCGGTAGCCTTCGACGATGGCGGCGACAAAGGCCATGGGGGTGGCGGCGGTGGGGGTGGGGTAGGCCATGGCCACAGTATGCCCAATTGGCCAAAGCCTGGCGCGATTTGCAACCCCCTTGGCGTTTCTGCCCGCTAGGCAGCGGCGGGGCACGGCCCCACAATGCCCCCACGCCAGCCAGAACCACGGAACCGCCATGACCGCTTTGGAGACCCAACTCAACCCCCGCAGTGCCGACTTCCAGGCCAACGCCGCCGCCATGCGCGCGTTGGTGGACGACCTGCGCACCCACATCGAACGCGTGGCCCAGGGCGGCGGTGAGGCCGCCCGCGCCAAGCACACCGCCCGCGGCAAGCTGCTGCCGCGCGACCGGGTGCAGATGCTGCTGGACCCCGGTACACCGTTTTTGGAGGTGGCCCCGCTGGCCGCGCTCAACATGTACGGCAACGACGCGCCCGGCGCCGGCGTGATCGCCGGCATCGGCCGTGTGAATGGTGTGGACTGCATGGTGGTGTGCAACGACGCCACCGTGAAGGGCGGCACCTACTACCCGATGACGGTGAAAAAGCACCTGCGGGCGCAGGAGATCGCGCAGCAGAACCGCCTGACCTGCATTTACCTGGTGGACAGCGGCGGCGCCAACCTGCCGAATCAGGACGACGTGTTCCCCGATCGCGACCACTTCGGCCGCATCTTCTACAACCAGGCCAACATGAGCGCCCAGGGCATCGCGCAGATCGCGGTGGTGATGGGCTCGTGCACCGCGGGCGGCGCCTACGTGCCGGCCATGAGCGACGAGACCATCATCGTGAAGAACCAGGGCACCATCTTCCTGGGTGGGCCGCCGCTGGTGAAGGCGGCCACGGGCGAGGTGGTGAGCGCCGAAGACCTGGGTGGCGGCGACGTGCACACCCGCCTGAGCGGCGTGGCCGACCACCTGGCACAGAACGACCTGCACGCGTTGGCGCTGGCGCGCGAGGCGGTGCGGCACCTGAACCGCGGCAAGGTGCACGAGACGCAATTGCAGACCCCGCGCCCGCCGAAGTTTGCGGCCGAAGAGCTGTACGGCGTCATCCCCACCGACACCCGCAAGCCCTTCGACGTGCGCGAGATCATTGCCCGCATCGTCGATGGCAGCGAACTGCACGAATTCAAACCGCGTTTTGGCACCACGCTGGTGTGCGGCTTTGCGCACATCGAGGGCATGCCGGTGGGCATCATCGCCAACAACGGCATTTTGTTCAGCGAATCGGCGCTCAAGGGTGCGCATTTCATCGAACTGTGCTGCCAGCGCAAGATCCCGCTGGTGTTCCTGCAGAACATCACCGGCTTCATGGTGGGTCGCAAGTACGAAAACGAAGGCATTGCGCGCAACGGCGCCAAGATGGTGACCGCCGTGGCCACCGCGCAGGTGCCGAAGTTCACCATCATCATCGGCGGCAGCTTTGGCGCGGGCAACTACGGCATGTGCGGCCGCGCCTACTCGCCGCGCTTCCTGTGGATGTGGCCCAACGCGCGCATCAGTGTCATGGGTGGCGAGCAGGCCGCCAGCGTGCTGGCCAC
>NZ_JAAQQT010000557.1:0-15810 GCF_011742065.1 Aquabacterium sp. A08 | reverse complement strand
GCCATCTTCCTGTCGCAACACGCGGAACCGGTGCCCGGCAGTTGCGTGCTGGTGACGCTGGAGGGCACCCGGCCGATGCTGGTGGAAATCCAGGCGCTGGTGGACAGCGGCGGCCCCAGCCCCCGGCGCCTGAGCGTGGGCCTGGACCGCGACCGGCTGGCCATGCTGCTGGCGGTGCTGCACCGCCACGCCGGCGTGGCCAGCATGGACCAAGATGTGTTTGTGAACGCCGTGGGCGGCGTGCGCATTGGCGAGCCGGCGGCCGACCTGGCGGTGATGCTGGCCATTGCCAGCAGCCTGCGCGGCAAGGCGCTGCCCAAGGGCTTCATCGCCTTCGGCGAAGTGGGCCTGGCCGGCGAGGTGCGCCCCGCCCCGCGCGGGCAGGAACGCCTGAAGGAGGCGGCCAAGCTGGGGTTTTCGGTGGCGGTGGTGCCCAAGGCCAACCTGCCCAAAAAGGGCGACGCCGGCATGGCCAAGGCGCTGGAAGGCATGACCGTGCACGCGGTGGAGCGCATCGAGGACGCGCTGGAAGTGCTGCGCGGGTTGTGACCGCGCGCCGGGCCGAACCATGCAACACCAGCTGGCCCTGCAACAACGGTCGATGTGGAACGGCTTTGTCTACGATTTCGTCTCGCCGGCGGGCGTGGCGGTGGGCGAACTGCGCTTTCCCAACGTCGCCCAGGCCAAAAACGCGCGCCTGCGCTGGCACCCGCCAGACTCCCCCGACGGCGACGTGCAGGTGCAACTGCACGGCCAGGCGCTGCTGCTGCGCTTTGAGTACACGCGCCGCGGCTTCGTCAACGACCTGCGCTACACCCTGGAAACCCCGGCCCAGGCCGTGCTGTGCGCCGCCGACGTGCTGTTTGAAACCGGGCGCCGCCTGCCCGTGGTACGGCTGACCGCGCCGCTGCCCGCCGAACTGCGGCCGTCGACCGCGTTCTGGAAACGGCGCTTTCCCCTCGTCGGGCCCACGGGCGCGCCGCTGGGGGCGGTGGTCGAGCCCCACCTCGTCAGCCGCCGCTTCGAGTACCGCATCGACTGGCCCGGGGCGGCCGCGCCGCTGCAGGCCTTCGTGCTGGCACTGGCCCTGCTGGTGCGCCGCTGAACCGGTGCGGGCCCTAGGCAGCGGGGCCGAGCCCCGTTAGAATACTGGCTTCTGTCCTGCGGGACAGACCGTTTCGATGGGTTCCCTCGCCCCCATCCCCGCTTCAAAAAAAGGACCTCCTCCATGACCTCCGTCCATGGCGCCGCCGCCACGCGTGCGCGCACCGTGCTGCCGGCGCTCGTCGCGCTGCACATCGCCCTCATCATCGCCAGCAACTACCTGGTGCAACTCCCCTTTGAGCTGTGGGGGGTGCACACCACCTGGGGTTCGTTCACCTTTCCGCTGGTCTTTGTGGCCACCGACCTGACCGTGCGCCTGCTGGGCCAAGCCACCGCGCGGCGCGTGATCTTCCGCGTCATGCTGCCGGCGCTGCTGGCCTCGTACACCGTGTCGGTGCTGTTCTTCGAAGGCGCCTTCAGCGGCTGGGCCGCGCTGGCCAGCTTCAATGGCTTCGTGTTTCGCATCGCGCTGGCCAGCTTCGTGGCCTACGTGGCCGGGCAGCTGCTCGACATCGCGGTGTTCGCCCGCTTGCGCCAGGTGAGTGCCTGGTGGGTGGCCCCGGCCGCCTCCACAGTGCTGGGCAGCCTGCTGGACACGGCGCTGTTCTTCGCGGTGGCCTTCCACGCCAGCAGCGACCCCTTCATGGCACAGCACTGGGTGGAAATCGCCACGGTGGACTATTTCACCAAACTGGCGGTCAGCCTGGCCTGCTTCCTGCCGCTGTACGGCGTGCTGCTGAACGCGCTGGTCAAGCTGGTCCAAGCCGCGCCGCCGCCGCTGGCCGCGGGCCGCTGCTGAGCCGGAGGCGCCATGACGACTTCCCTCAAACCCGCGGTGGTCCTCCTCAGCGGCGGGCTGGACTCGACCACCGTGCTGGCCCTGGCCCGCGAACAGGGCTACACCCCCTATGCGCTGAGCTTCCGCTACGGCCAGCGCCACCTGCACGAGCTGCAGGCCGCCGAGGCCGTGGCCCAAGCCCTGGGCGCCGCGAAACACGTGGTCGCGCAGATCGACCTACGCGAATTCGGCGGCTCGGCGCTGACGGCCGACATCGCCGTGCCCAAAGGCCGCTCGGTGAACGACATGGGCCACGGCATTCCCGTGACCTACGTGCCCGCGCGCAACACCGTGTTCCTGAGCTTCGCACTGGCCTGGGCCGAGACGCTGGGCGCGTCCGACATTTTCATCGGCGTCAACGCGCTGGACTACTCGGGCTACCCCGACTGCCGGCCGGAGTACATCGCCGCCTTCGAGGCGCTGGCCCACCTCGCCACCAAGGCCGGGGTGGAAGGCACCCAGCGGCTCAAGATCCACAGCCCGCTGATGCACCTGAACAAGGCGCAAATCATTGAAGAAGGCTTGCGCCTGGGCGTGGACTACGCCTTGACCAGCAGCTGCTACGACCCCGGCCCCGAGGGCCAGCCCTGCGGCGGCTGCGACGCCTGCCTGCTGCGCGCCAAGGGCTTTGCCGAAGCCGGCCGGCCCGACCCGCTGTACCAACGCTTCGGCCTGGCCTGAGAGAAAGGCCCCATGCACACCCTGCACACGGCCGAGGCCGGCTTCGAGGCCGCCCGCCACCTCCCCACCCTGCCCGCCGGGCACCCGCAGCAGCGCCTGCACGGCCACAGCTTCGTGGCCCGGCTGCGCGCCGCCACCGGCCCCGCCTGGCGCCACTTCCCGGGCAGCGAGGTGTCGCAGCTGCGCGAGCACCTGGCCGCCCAGGTGCAGGCGCTGGACCACCGCCTGCTGAACGACACGCTGGACACCCCGACCGACACCCAGCTGGCGCTGTGGCTGCACGAGCGCCTGCAGGCCGACGGCCTGACCCAGGCCCGGGTGGACGTGCAGAGCACCGCACGCGGCGGCGTGGAACTGGACCCCCAGGGCCACCCCCACCTGTGGCGGCGCCACGTGCTGTACGCCGCCCACCAGTTGCCGAACGTGCCCGCTGGCCACAAATGCGGCCGGCTGCACGGCCACGGCTTCGAGGTGCTGCTGCACGCCCGGCAGAACGCCCAGGGCACGGTCACGGCCGAGCGGCTGGACGCGCTGTGGGCCCCGCTGCACCGCCAACTGGACCACGCCTGCCTGAACGACCTCCCCGGCCTGGAAAACCCCACCAGCGAAGTCATGTCCGGCTGGCTCTGGCGGCAACTGGCGCCGCAACTGCCCGAGCTCAGCGCCGTCACCGTGTACGAGACCGCTTCCTGCGGCGCCCGCCACGACGGCACGGACTACCGCATCTGGAAAGAACTGACGCTGGACAGCGCGCTGCAGCTGCGCCACGCGCCGGACGGCAGCCCGCTGCGGCGCATCCACGGCCACACCTACACCCTGCGGCTGCACCTGTGCGCCCCGCTGGACGCGGTGATGGGCTGGACCGTGGACTTTGGCGACGTCAAACGCCTGTTCGACCCCCTCTTCAAAGCCCTGGACCACCAGCCCCTGCACCGGCTGCCCGGCTTGGCCGACTGCGATGCCGCCACCCTGGCCACCTGGGTGCTGGAGCGCGCCCGCGCCGACCTGCCCGCGCTGGACCGGGTCGATCTGTACGAAACCCCGGGCTGCGGCGCGGTGGTGGCGTGGAACGAGGCCGCCGCGCTGGCGCTCTGAGCATGGCCTACAGCGTCAAGGAAATCTTCTACACCCTGCAGGGCGAAGGCGGCCAAGCCGGGCGCGCGGCGGTGTTCTGCCGCTTTGCCGGCTGCAACCTGTGGAGCGGGCGCGAGGCCGACCGCGCGCAGGCCGCCTGCCGGTTTTGCGACACCGATTTCGTCGGCACCGACGGCCCGGGCGGCGGCAAATTCGCCACCGCCCAGGTGCTGGCCGCCGCCGTGCGCGCCCACTGGCCCGCCGCGGCCGGCGGCACCCCGCTGGTGGTGTGCACCGGCGGCGAACCGTTGTTGCAGTTGGACGCACCGCTGATCGACGCGCTGCACGCGCAAGGCTTCGAGATCGCGGTGGAAACCAACGGCACCCTGCCCCTGCCCGACGGTCTGGACTGGGTCTGCGTCAGCCCCAAGGGCGCAGCACCGCTGCAGGCCACCCGGGGCGACGAACTGAAACTGGTCTTCCCCCAAGCCGACGCGCCGCCCGACCGCTTCGAGCCGCTGGACTTTCGCCACTTGTTCCTGCAGCCCATGGACGGGCCGCAGCGCGAACGCCACACCCAGCAGGCCGTGGCGCACTGCCTGGCGCACCCGCGCTGGCGCCTGTCCCTGCAGACGCACAAGCTGCTGGGCATCCCCTGACCCGCCCACCGCCCAGGGTTGGAGCGGACGCCCACAGCCACCCCCGGTAAACTTGGGGCCCCGGGCAGACACCTGCGTGCGCCGCCCCTGCCCCACCCCCGAAAGCCCCATTGTGTTTGCACTGTTCGATGAAGCCGGCAAGTTCCTGACCGGCCGCGTGATGTCCGAGGCCGAAAGCTCGCTGCAGATCGAGCTGGACACCGGCAAGCGCGTGAAGGTGAAAGCCGCCAACGTGCTGCTCAGGTTCGACAAGCCCGCCCCCGCCGCGCTCATGGGCGCGGCCCAGGCGCTGGCGCCCGAGATCGAACTGGACCTGGCCTGGGAATTCGCGCCGGACACCGAGTTCGGCTACGCCGACCTGGCGCGCGACTACTTCAGTGCACAGGCCACGCTCGAACAGCAGGTGGCCGCCCTGCTGCGCCTGACGGACGCGCCGCACTACTTCCGCCGCGCCGGCAAGGGCCGCTTCAAAAAGGCCCCGCCCGAAATCCTGCAGCAGGCCCTGGCCGCCATCGAGAAAAAGCAGCAGGTTCAGGCCCAGATCGACGGCTGGACCGCCGAACTGGCCGCTGGCACCTGCCCGGAGCCGATCCGCCAGCAGCTCTACAAAATCCTGTTCAAGCCGGACAAGAACGCCCCCGAGTACAAGGCCGTGGTCCACGCCGCGCGCGAAACGCACCTGGCCCCGCTGGCGCTGCTGCAACAGGCCGGCGCCATCACCAACGCCTACCAGTTCCACTGGCAGCGCTTTCTGTTCGAGCACTTCCCCAAAGGCACGGGCTTTCCGGCGCTGCAGGCGCCGCCGGTGGCCGACGAGCTGCCGCTGGCCAGCGTGCAAGCCTTCTCGGTGGACGACTCCAGCACCACCGAAATCGACGACGCGCTGAGCGTGCAGGGCCTGGGCACCGGCACCGTGGTGCTGGGCATCCACATCGCGGCACCGGGCCTGGCCATCGCGCCCGACAGCCCGATCGACCAGGTCGCGCGCCAGCGCCTGAGCACGGTGTACATGCCCGGCCACAAGATCACCATGCTGCCGGACGAAGTGGTGCAGACCTACACGCTGGAGGCCGGCGCCCCGCGCCCCGCGCTGTCGCTCTACCTCACGCTGGACGAGACCGAACTGACGGTGCAGGCCAGCGACACCCGGCTGGAGCGGGTGCCGATTGCCCACAACCTGCGCCACGACCAGCTGGACCAGGCCATCACCGCCGACTGGCTGCAAGACCCGGCCGCCCCCGCCGGCGCGCCGCTGGCCGACGACATCGCCGCGCTGCGGCCCGAACTGTCCTTCCTGTTCCGGCTGGCCCAGGTCTGCAAGGCCCGGCGCGAGGTGGTGCGCGGCAAGCCCGAAACCTTCAACCGCCCGGACTACACCTTCAAGCTAGAAGGCGTGCAGGGCGACGCGCCGCACGGCGACGAAACCGTGCGCATCGGCACCCGCTCGCGCGGCGCCCCGCTGGACCTGATGGTGGCCGAGGCCATGATCCTGGCCAACAGCACCTGGGGCCAGCTGCTGGCCGACCACGGCGTGCCCGGCATCTACCGCAGCCAGGTCAGCCTGGCGCCGGGCATGAAGGTGCGCATGGGTGCCAAGGCGCTGCCGCACGCGGGCATCGGCGTGCCCTGCTACGCCTGGAGCACCTCGCCGCTGCGCCGCTACACCGACCTGGTCAACCAGTGGCAGATCATCGCCTGCGTGCGCCACGGCAAGACCGCCGCGCTGGCCGCGCCGTTCCGCCCGAAGGACACGGCGCTGTTCGCCGTCATCAGCGCCTTCGACGCGGCCTACACCGCCTACAACCAGTTCCAGAACGGCATGGAGCGCTACTGGACGCTGCACTACCTGCAGCAGCACGGCATCACCGAGCTGACCGCCACCCTGATCAAAGACCGGCTGGTGCGCGCCGACGACCTGCCGCTGGTGCTCAACGTGCTGGGCGCCGACGGCCTGCCGCGCGGCGCCCACCTGCGGGTGCGGCTGGGGCAGATCGACGACATCGCTCTGGACGTGAACGGCACGGTGATCGAGCGGCTGGACGCCGCCCCGGGCGCGCTGGAGGACGAGGCCGACGACGAACTGGACCTCAGCACCGGCCTGGCGATTGCGGTGGACGTGGACGAAGCCGACGCCCAGGGCGCGCCGACCGCGCCCCCGGCCAGCCCCGAGGCCGGCTGACGGCCACCCCCACCTCTTGGGATAATCCCTCGCTGTGAAGCTGCTGCGGACCCTCACCACCCTGCACCTGGCGCTGGCCGCCTCGGTGCTGGTGCACGCCGGCCTGCTGGCGGTGCGCTTTGTGGACCCCGAGCGCTTCAACCGCGTGTTCCAGGACACCCCACTGGAGGTGATCCTGGTCAACACCCGCAGCGAAACCCCGCCCGAGCAGGCCCAGGCCATCGCCCAGGCGAACCTGGCCGGCGGCGGCGACGCCGAACGCGGCCGCGCCACCTCGCCGCTGCCCCCGGCGCCGCAAGCCCGCCTGGGCGACGCGCTGGAAGAGGAGGAACGCCGCATCGAGGCCATGAAGGAACAGCAGAACCGCCTGCTGGCCCAGTTGCGCCAACAGTTGGCCAACCTGCCGGTGCCCGACCCGCGCGACACCCCCAGCCCCGACGCGCAGGAGCGCGAACGCAAGCGCCAGGCGCTGGTCAAGATCCTGGCCGAGATCGAAAAGCGCATCAACGAAGAAAACGCCCGCCCACGCAAGCGCTACATCAGCCCGGCCACGCGCGAGGCGGTGTACGCGGTGTACTACGACGAGCTGCGGCGCAAGATCGAAGACCGCGGCACCAGCAACTTCCCCGAGGCCGGCGGGCGCAAGCTCTACGGCGAGCTGACCATGGTGATCACCGTCAACCACAACGGCCAAGTGCTGGACACCGAGGTGGTGCAGGGCTCGGGCCAGGCGGCGCTGGACACCCGCGCCCAGGCCATCGTGCGCAGCCTGTCGTTCGGCCGCTTCAGCGCCGACATGCGCCGCCGCGCCGACCAGATCGTGGTGGTGTCGCGCTTCCGCTTCACCCGCGACGAGACCCTGCAAACCCAGATGGGGGCCCGCTGATGCCGCGCTGGACCCGGGCGCTGGGGCGCTGGCTGCTGTGGTGCCTGGGGGCGGGGCTGGCGCTGCAGCTGTTTTTCGTGGGCCGCATCGCCCTGATGGCGGTGGCGGACCCGCAAAGCACCGCCTTCCAGCGCTCCGAAGCCTGGCGCGTGGCCACCGAGGCACCCCGGTGGACCTGGTCGCAAACCTGGGTGCCTTACGACCAGATCGCGCCCAGCCTCAAACGCGCGGTGATCGCCGCAGAGGACGCCGGCTTCACCGACCACGGCGGGGTGGACTGGGGTGCGCTCGAATCGGCTTGGGCAAAGAACGAAAAGCGCGCACAGCAGGCCGAGCAGCGGGCCGCGCGCGCCAAAGACCCGAGCCAAGTGAAGCCCCCCAAGGTGGTGGGTGGCTCCACCATCACCCAGCAGCTGGCCAAAAACCTGCTGCTGTCGGGCGAACGCCACCTGCTGCGCAAAGGCCAGGAACTGCTGCTGACGCTGACGCTGGAAGCCTTCCTGAGCAAGCGCCGCATCCTGGAGATCTACCTCAACAGCGTGGAATGGGGCGAAGGCGTGTTCGGCGCCGAGGCGGCCGCGCGGCGCTACTTTGGCAAATCGGCGCGCCAGCTCAACCCCTACGAGGCCGCCCGTCTGGCGGTGATGCTGCCGGCCCCCAAACGCTTTGAACAGCGGCCCCGGTCCGACTACCTCAGCCGCCGCGCCGGCACCATCGCCGCGCGCATGGGCGCGGTGCAACTGCCCTGAGCGCCCGGCCATGGCGGTACGCATCCTCGGCATCGACCCCGGCCTGCAGGCCACCGGCTTCGGCGTGGTGGACGCAGACGGCCCGCGCATGGCCTACGTGGCCAGCGGCACCATCCGCACCAGTCCGGCCGACGGTGCCCTGCTGCCGCAGCGGCTGGGGGTGATTTTCGAGGGGATTTCCGAGGTGGTGCAGCGCTACCAGCCCACGGTGGCGGTGTGCGAGATCGTGTTCGTGAACGTCAACCCCCAGGCCACGCTGATGCTGGGCCAGGCGCGCGGCTGCTGCCTGACGGCGCTGGTGGCCAATGGCCTGACGGTGGCCGAGTACACCGCGCTGCAACTGAAGAAAGCCGTGACCGGACACGGCAAGGCGCACAAAGACCAGGTGCAGGAAATGGTGCGCCGCCTGCTGGACCTGCCCGGCCTGCCCGGCAAGGACGCCGCCGACGCGCTGGGCCTGTGCATCACCCACGCACAGGTGGCGCGCAGCACGGCGGCCATCAACCGGGTCAGCCCGCTCCAGGCGCGCGCCCACGCGGCGTACAAGGGCGGGCGCAGCTACTGAGCCGCGCGGCTCAGGCGATGCGCCCCAGGATCAGCACGCCAAAGAACACCAGCGCGGCCACCACCGTCCACTTCAAAACCACCAGGCCCCAGCGCCGGAAGTGCGGCTGGCCGGTGCCGATGTAGAAGGCGAAGCACAACACCGACACGCCCAGCAGCGCGAACACCAGGAAGCGGAAGATCAGCATGCCTGCCGCCCAGGTTCGGGATTCACCAGGCCAGGGCCAGTTGCGCAAAGCCCTTGGGCGCGCGGCTGTCCTGCTCGAAGGTGACGATGTCGTGGCTGTCGGGCTGCGCCAGCAAGGCGCGCAGCAGCTGATTGTTCATGGCGTGGCCGCTGCGGTAGGCGCTGTAGGCGGCCAGCAGCGGTTTGCCCACGATGTAGAGGTCGCCCATCGCGTCCAGGATCTTGTGCTTGGCGAACTCGTCGGCGTAGCGCAGGCCGTCGGCGTTGAGCACCTTCACATCGTCCAGCACGATGGCGTTGTCCAGCCCCCCACCCAGCGCCAGGCCGTGCGAACGCATCATTTCCACGTCGCGGGTGAAGCCGAAGGTGCGGGCGCGGGCGATTTCCCGGGCGTACTGTCCGGTGCCCAGATCGAACTCCACCCGCTGGCCGGTGGCGTTCACCGCCGGGTGGTCGAACTCGATCTCGAAGCTGAGCTTGTAGCCGTGGTACGGCTCCAGCCGCGCCCACTTGAGGCTGCGGCCCTCGCCTTCGCGCACCTCCACCGGCTTGAGCAGGCGGATGAAGCGCTTGGGCACTTTCTGCAGCTCGATGCCGGCGCTTTGCAGCAGGTACACGAAGGACGCGGCCGAGCCGTCGAGGATGGGCACCTCCTCGGCGGTGATGTCCACGATCAGGTTGTCGATGCCCAGACCGGCGCAGGCGCTCATCAGGTGCTCGATGGTGTGCACCTTGGCGCCACCGTTGGCGATGGTGGAGGCCAGCCGGGTGTCGGTCACCGACGCGGCGCTGACCGGGATGTCCACCGGCTCGGGCAGGTCGACCCGGCGAAAGACGATGCCGGTGTCGGGCGCGGCCGGGCGCAGCGTCAGCTCGACCCGCTGGCCGCTGTGCAGGCCCACGCCCACGGCTTTGGTCAGGGTTTTGAGGGTGCGTTGCGCGATCATGCCGTCAATTTTAGTTTTTCGGACCAGACCGCGCCGCGCATTTTCTCAATCACCCCGATGGCCCAGGCCGATCAGTCCGCCTGCTTGCGCAGGAAAGCGGGGATCTCGAAGTCGTCCATGCCGCCGGAGGACAGCGCCTCGACCCGGGCGGCGGCGGAGGTGCGGTCCTGCGGCTTGCGCCACACGCTGGGCACCGCCGGGTTGCCGCCGGCAGTGGCCGCACCCATGCCCACGGCCTGGGCCAGGCCCGAGCCGCCCACCGCCTGGTTCAGCGTCGGGATGAAGGGCATGTTGTCGGTGCCGGTGCGCAGGCCGGGCATGGCCGCGGTCTGCACCACGGTCAGCGGCTGGCGCGCGCCCTGGCGGTTCAGGCCGGTGGCCACCACGGTCACGCGGATGGCGTCGCCCAGCGACTCGTCGTAGGCGGTGCCGTAGATGACGTGCGCGTCGGGGGCGGCGAAGGCGCGGATGGTGTTCATCGCCAGCTTGGACTCGTTCAGCTTCAGGGAGCCCTTGGCGGCGCTGATCAGCACCAGCACGCCCTTGGCACCTTTCATGTCCACGCCTTCCAGCAGCGGGCAGGCCACGGCCTGCTCGGCGGCGATGCGGGCGCGGTCCGGGCCGCTGGCCACGGCCGTGCCCATCATGGCCTTGCCGGGCTCGCCCATCACGGTGCGCACGTCTTCAAAGTCCACGTTCACCAGCGCTTCCACGTTGATGATTTCGGCGATGCCGCCCACGGCGTTCTTCAGCACGTCGTTGGCTTCGGCAAAGGCCTCGTCCTGGGTGATGTCGTCGCCCAGCACCTCCAGCAGCTTGTCGTTGAGCACCACGATCAGCGAATCGACGTTCTGCTCCAGCTCGGCCAGGCCGGCGTCGGCGTTGCTCATGCGGCGGCCGCCCTCGAAGTCGAACGGCTTGGTGACCACGCCCACGGTCAGGATGCCCATGTCCTTGGCCACCTTGGCGATGATGGGCGCGGCGCCGGTGCCGGTGCCCCCGCCCATGCCGGCGGTGATGAACAGCATGTGCGCGCCGGCGATGGCGTCGCGGATGTCGGCCTCGGCCATTTCGGCGGCGGCGCGGCCCTTCTCGGGCTTGCTGCCGGCGCCCAGGCCGCTCTGGCCCAGCTGGATGACGCGGTGCGCCGCCGAGCTGGCCAGGGCCTGCGCATCGGTGTTGGCACAGATGAATTCCACGCCCTGCACGTGGCTCTGGATCATGTGCGCCACGGCGTTGCTGCCGCCACCGCCCACGCCGATCACCTTGATCTGGGTGCCGCGATTGAATTCCTCGACTTCAATCATTTCGATGCTCATGTGAACGCTCCTTGTGTGTCTGTAAAACCGAAAACCGTGTGACCTGTGAATGCAAAAACGATGGACTCAGCCTGGCGGACCGGTGGGGCGGTGGTGGCGGTCGGGTGTGTGCATCAGAAATTCCCCACGAACCAGTCTTTGATGCGGCCCAGGGCGCTGCCCATGGAACCGGCCTTTTGCGCCACCTTGTGGCCGCGCAGGCGCGCCAGCCGCGCCTCCTCCAGCAGACCCATGACGGTGGCGGCGCGCGGTTGTGCCACCATGTCGCTGAGCGCGCTGGCGTACTTGGGCACGCCGCGGCGCACCGGCTTCAGGAATATGTCTTCGCCCAGCTCCACCATGCCCGGCATGACGGCGCTGCCGCCGGTCAGCACGATGCCGCTGGACAGCAGTTCCTCGTGGCCCGACTCGCGGATCACCTGCTGCACCAGCGCAAAAATCTCTTCCACCCGCGGTTCGATCACGCCCGCCAGGGCCTGGCGGCTGAGCATGCGCGGGCCCCGGTCGCCCAGGCCCGGCACCTCGACCTGCTGGTCCGGGTCGGCCAGCAGCTGCTTGGCACAACCACTTTCCACCTTGATGTCTTCCGCGTCCTTGGTGGGCGTGCGCAGCGCCATCGCGATATCGTTGGTGATCAGGTCGCCGGCGATCGGGATGGCGGCGGTGTGGCGGATGGCCCCGCCCTGGAAGATGGCCACGTCGGTGGTGCCGGCGCCGATGTCCACCAGCGCCACGCCCAGCTCCTTTTCGTCGTCGGTCAGCACCGCCTGGCTGGCCGCCAGCGGGTTGAGCATGAGCTGGTCCACCTCCAGCCCGCAGCGGCGCACGCACTTGATGATGTTTTCCGCCGCGCTCTGGGCGCCGGTGACGATGTGCACCTTGGCCTCCAGCCGGATGCCGCTCATGCCGATGGGCTCTTTCACTTCCTGACCGTCGATGATGAATTCCTGCGGCTCCACCAGCAGCAGACGCTGGTCGGTGGAAATGTTGATGGCCTTGGCGGTCTCGATCACACGGGCCACGTCGGTGGGCGTGACCTCGCGGTCCTTGATGGCCACCATGCCGCTGGAATTGATGCCGCGGATGTGGCTGCCGGTGATGCCGGTGTAGACGCGGGCGATGCGGCAGTCGGCCATCAGTTCGGCCTCTTTGAGGGCCTGCTGGATGCTGGCCACCGTGGCGTCGATGTTGACCACCACGCCACGCTTGAGGCCGTTGCTCGGCGCCACCCCCAGCCCCGCCAGCTTGAGCGTGCCGCCGGGCTGGACCTCGGCCACCACCGCCATGATCTTGGCGGTGCCGATGTCGAGTCCGACGACGATGTCTTTGTATTCCTTGGCCATGGTGTGCGTCGTTGCGTTGCTTAGGGTTTTTTGGGGGTGCCAGGGGCGGGTTCGGTCAGCGTGGTCACGCCGCGCAGGCGCAGGGCGTAGCCGTTGGGGTAGCGCAGGTCGGCCGACTCGATGTCGCGCCCGCCGTAGCGTTGGTTCAGTCCCACCACGGTGGCCACGAAGTCCTGGGTGCGCTGCAGCAACTCGGCCGGCTCGCCCCGGCCCAGGTCGATGCGCGCCCCGCGCTCCAGCGTGACCCGCCAGTTGCCCCGGCTGCTCAGCTCCAGCCGGGTCACGTCCTGGTCCATGCGGGCAAACAGCGGGCGCAGCGCCTGGTACAGGGCGTACACCTGGGCCGACTGGCCGTCCGGCCCCAGCAGTTCGCTCCACTGGTCGGCCTGGGGGTCGTCCGGGTTGGCCTCGAACACCTCGCCCTGGGTGTTGAGCAGCCGGCCGCCGCCGGTCTCGCCCCACCACGCCACCGCCTGGTGCTCCTGCAGCGTCACGGTCAGGCGGTTGGGGAATTCGCGCTGCACCACCGCCTGGCGCACCCAGGGCACGCCCTCGAACAGGCGCTGCACCTCTTGCAGGTCCAGCGTCAGGAAGCTGCCGTGCAGGCGCGACGCCAGGTGGGCGCGGAAGGTGACGGCGTTCTGGTGCGTCACGTCGCCCTGCACCGTGATGCCGGCCAGCGACCAGGCCGGGTGCCGCGCGGCCCACCAGCCCACGCTGCCCAGCGCCAGGACGGCCAGCAGCACGAACAGGGCGTTGGCCACCCCGTCCATGAGCCTGACGTCGAGGGGGAGCGTGAGCGGGGCTGCCATGTCAGGCCCGTGCGGCTGCGTCGGGCAGCGGGTTGTCCAGCGCGGCGCTGGCCAGCACCTGCAGGCACAGCGTTTCGTAGTCGATGCCGACGGCGCGCGCCGACATCGGCACCAGCGAGTGGCCGGTCATGCCGGGCGAGGTGTTGATCTCCAGCAGGTAGGGCCGGCGGGTCTTGGCGTCGACCATCACGTCGGCCCGCGCCCAGCCGCGGCAGCCCAGGGTGCGGAAGGCCTTGAGCACCAGCGCCTGGATGGCGGCTTCCTCGCCGGCCGGCAGGTCGCAGGGCACGATGTACTGGGTGTCGTCGGTGAAGTACTTGTGCTCGTAGTCGTAGTTGCCGCCGGGCGCCACGATGTGTATGACCGGCAGCGCGCGCGCGTTGGCGCCGGTGCCCAGCACCGGGCAGGTCACCTCGTCGCCGCCGACGAACTGCTCGCACAGCACCTCGGGGTCGTGCCGGGCGGCCAGGCGGTAGGCCTCGGCGCACTGGGCGGCGTCGGTCACCTTGGTCAGGCCCAGGCTGGAGCCTTCGCGCGCGGGTTTCACGACCATGGGCGCCCCCAGCGCCTGGAAGGCGGCCACGGTGTCCTCGGCGCTGGCCACCTGGCGCCAGTCGGGGGTGGACAGGCCTTCGGCGCGCCAGATGCGCTTGGTCATGACCTTGTCCATGGCCACGCTGGAGGCCAGCACGCCCGGGCCGGTGTAGGGAATGCCCATCAGTTCCAGCGCGCCCTGCACCGTGCCGTCCTCGCCGAAGCGGCCGTGCAGGGTGATGAAAGCACGGGCGTAGCCCTCGCGCTTGAGGTCGCCCAGGTCGCGCTGCGACGGGTCGAAGGCGTGGGCGTCCACGCCGCGGCGGCGCAGGGCTTCCAGCACGCCGGTGCCGGACATCAGCGACACCTCACGTTCGGCGGAATGTCCGCCCATCAGCACCGCCACCTTGCCCAGGCCGGTGGGGTCGATCGTCACATCGGCGCTCATGCGCTCACCCCTTGTTCTGCGCCAGCAGCGGCCAGCGCGGTCACCTGCCCCGCCACCGCGCCGATGGAACCTGCGCCCATGCACAGCACCACGTCGCCGTCGCGGGCGTTGTCCAGAATCGCCTGCGGCATGGCGGCGATGTCGTCCACGAACACCGGTTCCACCTTGCCCGCGACGCGCAAAGCCCGGGTGAGCGCCCGGCCGTCGGCGGCGACGATGGGCGCTTCACCGGCGGCGTAGACCTCGGACAGCAGAACCGCGTCGGCGTGGCCGATCACTTTCACGAAATCCTCGAAGCAGTCGCGGGTGCGGGTGTAGCGGTGCGGCTGGAAGGCCAGCACCAGCCGGCGGCCCGGGAAGGCCCCGCGCGCGGCGGCCAGCGTGGCGGCCATTTCCACCGGGTGGTGGCCGTAGTCGTCCACCAGGGTGGCGCTGCCGCCGCTGGGCAGTGCGGCCTCGCCGTAACGCTGGAAGCGCCGGCCCACGCCCTTGAAGTTCGCCAAGGCCTCCAGCACGGCCGCGTCGGGCACGTTCAGTTCCACCGCCACCGCGATGGCGGCCAGGGCGTTGAGCACGTTGTGGTGGCCGGGCAGGTTGAGCACCACCTCCAGATCGGGCAGATGAACGCCGTTGCGGCGCTGCACCCGGAAGTGCATCTGGCCGCCCACCGCGCGGATGTCCAGCACCCGCACCTGCGCGTCTTCGCTCACGCCGTAGCTGGTGATGGGGCGCTGGATATCGCCCAGCAGGCCGCGGATGTTCGGGTCGTCTACGCAGACGATGGCCGCGCCGTAGAACGGCATGTGGTGGAGAAAGTCCACAAACGCCTGCTTGAGCCGACCGAAGTCGTGGCCGTAGGTGTCCATGTGGTCGGCGTCGATGTTGGTGACGACGGCCATGACCGGCAGCAGGTTCAGGAAGGAGGCGTCGGACTCGTCGGCCTCGACCACGATGTACTCGCCCGAGCCCAGTCGGGCGTTGGCGCCGGCGCTGTTGAGCCGGCCGCCGATGACGAAGGTCGGGTCCAGGTCGGCGGCGGCCAGCACACTGGCGACCAAGCTGGTGGTGGTGGTTTTGCCGTGGGTGCCCGCGATGGCGATGCCTTTTTTCATGCGCATCAGCTCGGCCAGCATGATGGCGCGCGGCACCACCGGCAGCAGTTTCGCGTGGGCGGCCACGACCTCGGGGTTGTCGGCCTTGACCGCGGTGGAGGTGACGATGCAATCGGCCCCGGCGATGTGCGCGGCGTCGTGGCCGAGGTGGATGCGCGCGCCCAGCTGCTGCAGGCGGCGGGTGGTGGCGCTGTCGCCCAGGTCGCTGCCGGAAATGGCGTAGCCCTGGTTGAGCAGCACCTCGGCGATGCCGCTCATGCCGGCGCCGCCGATGCCGACGAAATGGATGTGGCGGATGGCGTGTTTCATGCGTGGCCTCCAGCAGAGGCGGTGGGAAGTTGGGCCAAGGTCCGGCAGGCCTGCACCATGGCCGG